>JAADEB010000003.1 GCA_013153655.1 Chlorobiota bacterium | reverse complement strand
TAAGCAATTTAAATCACTTTCCAAATTTTTTATATTAGAAAATTAGGGATTCAACGGTTCAACGGTTTAACAAAATAAACGAGATTCCTCAGTCGTAAACTTCTTCGGAATGACATAGTTAACTATTTGATTTAGTTAAGGTTAAAGTTAAGGTATCGATTTAACGATTTAACGGTTCAACGATTTAACAAATCTATTCAACTCTTCAACTTTTCAACTCTTCAACAGAATTTTCCGGTTTAACGATTTAACGGTTGCACGATTTAACGATTCTACGGTTTAACAAAAACCCACTCCCCGTTTCCCCAATTATTCGTATTTTGTAGCCGAAAACCCAAAGGCATGCAAGGACCCGATAAAGGACAGAATTTTGTAGGCGGACGCATACGTGCCGTGCGTTATGTTTGGCGCGGGATGCTTATGATGATTGGCGGTGAACATAGTTTTCAGACCCAAACGGCTTTGTTGTTAATAAGCTTGGGTTTGGGTTGGTATTTGGGTTTTTCGTCCGGTGATTGGGCTTTGTTGGCATTGGCTTGGGGCCTTATTCTGACGGCCGAAACTCTCAACACGGCCATTGAACGTCTGGCCGACAAGGTGGAACCCGCCTACGACGAACAGATCCGCGACGTTAAGGACCTGGCCGCAGGGGGCGTGGGTATGGCGGCTTTGGCCGGATTGGCGGTATGGGTTATTTTAATTTTAAAACATTTGTAAGTACATGACGGGATATGTCGTTTTATTGGGACTCAGCCTCTTGGTGATTTTTTCGTATTTGTTCGACATTCTGTCGCGCAAATTGCGCATACCTTCGGTGATTTTGCTCATCGGTACGGGTATCGGCTTGCATTATTTGTTCAACTATTTGGGAGTGGAAATTCCGAATATCCGGCTGACGGTGAGTGTGTTGGGCTTAATCGGTTTGTTGCTTATCGTGTTGGAAGCCGCATTGGACCTTAAAATCACGCGCAAGAAATTACCCCTGATTGCCAAAGCATTTTTTACGGCTTTGATTATCCTGTTGGTTACCTCTTTTGCCATTGCGGGCATGATTTGGTTTTTGGGCTTGACCCGGGATTTCTACACGGCTTACCTGAATGCCGTTCCGCTTTCGGTGGTGAGCAGTGCCATTGTGATACCCAGCGTGATGAACCTGGACGAGGAGAAAAAGGAATTTTTGATTTACGAATCCACATTTAGCGACATTTTGGGCATCTTGCTTTTCGACATCGTGCTGATGATTCCCGAAGCGGGCGGTCACGTGGTGAGCAAGGTGGGTTTGGGCCTCTTGTTTACGGTATTGATATCCTTTGTGGTGGGATATATACTGATTTTTTTCTTCGAGCATATTACCACCAAGGTCAAATTTTTCCTTTTTCTGTCGATCCTGACCACTTTGTTTGTATTGGGCAAAATGTTTCATCTTTCGTCCTTGATTCTCATCTTGATTTTCGGTTTGATGTTGGAAAATTATGATATTTTCTTTCCCGGATTTTTCAAGAAATTCTTTTGGCAGGAAAAAATCGAGGAAGTACGCGAGCAATTCAAAATCATTACTTTCGAAACGGCCTTTTTGATCCGGACCTTCTTTTTTGTGGTGTTCGGCATGACCATTCATGTGGAGGCTTTGCTCAACGAGGAGGTAATCGTTCTGGGTTCGCTTATATTGTTGCTCACCTTTGCGGTGCGCTATATCAATCTGAAAATGTTCTACCGTTCGGCTTCGGTGTTTCCGGAGGTGTTTATGGCGCCACGCGGTTTGATTACGGTGTTGTTGTTCTTCAAGATTCCGCGAATCTACCGTATCGAGGGCTTTCAGGAGGTGATTTCGTTTGTGGTGTTGGGTTCGGCATTGCTGATGATGATAGGCCTGTGGGTAAGCGGACGCAAGACCACCGAGGAAGAATTCGAATGGATGGAAAACATGGACCACGGTACCTTCAACGACGAAGGTTTTTCCGGCACCTTTTGGGATGCCATTGAAAACGAAAAAAATTAAGCGCTGATATGAAAGAAGTTTACGTTATCCGGCACGGCAAATCCTCGTGGGAAATTCCCGAATGGTCCGACGAGGAACGTCCCCTTCGCAAGAAAGGTAAAAAACGTACACAAAAGGTGGCCAAATACCTGAAAAAGAAAGGTATTGTGCCGCAACTTATCCTTACCAGTCCCGCCAAGCGGGCCAAGCAAACGGCCAAAATTCTACGGGAGGTGCTGGGCGAAAAAATTCCCGTTCGCACCGAAAAAATCCTCTACACCGGCGACGAGGACGATATGGAAGCCTTGCTCTACGGCCTGGACGATAAAATCGAACGCGTGTTTGTGGTGGGCCACAATCCCGACCTTACCGATTGGGTCAACAAGTATAAGGACGAAAAAATCTTCAATTTTCCCACTTCGGCGGTATTCGGCGTGGGTTTTTATGCCAAAAAATGGCCTGACCTGCCTTGGGCTTCCTATCAGGAATTGCTTTATGTGGAGCCTAAGCGGTTGAAATAATAATCAAGACCTTCATCGAAAAGCATCCGGAAAGAAAGAACCATTTTTTTGAGTGAGATAGTGAAAGAATGAAAAAGTGAAGGAGTTTGTTTGAGTGAAATATTGTTGCAGTGATTTAGTGAAAATAATGATAGAATATAGAAACTCCCAATCTGGGCGTTTATGAATGAATAATGAGCAAGAAAAAAACCAAATCCTAAATCCGATTTTTAAAAAGCTAATGGTCAAAAGCTAATTGCATAAAAAACAACAAGTTAAAGTTAACGTTAAGCTTAAAGTAGAAAAAATCCCGATTCCACGATTTAACGGTTTAACGGTTTAACAATACCTAAATCCCAAATCCTAAATCCCAAATCCCAAATCCAAAATAACTTAATAACCTGATTTAGTTAAAGTTAAGCTTGAAGTTAAAGTAAAAAAAGCTATTCCCTCAACAATAACACTTCACCGACCACAGGTAGCTGAAAGTGGCCACGGTTTCGCCTTGTTCGTCCAGGGCGCGGGAATGGAGTTCGAAGGCGTGTTTTTCGCCGCTTTGGAGGGCCGTTTGGAGGTTCCAGTTCAGGTCTTCCATATCGTCGAAAACGAAGCGGATACGTCCGGTGGCTTTTTTGAGGAATTCGGAGCGGTGGCTTTTGACCAACATGGAAATTTTCCGGCCGCTGTCGTTGACGGCTTTAAAGAGGGGGATGCCGGTGGCCAGTTCGCCACCCATAACCAGCACGCCGAAATACACCGAACCGAAAGGGTTTTGGTTGAGCCACCGGTGGCGGAGCGTCAATTCGCAAGCTTTGTCGTCCAGCCGTACCACCCGGATGCCGGCCAGGCGGGCAATGGGAATTTTCAGGAGCAGGAAACGGTTGAGCGAGCGAAGGTCGAATTTCATCGGGAGGAGTTTTGTTTGTCGATGACGGATTTGGCCAGACGGCCGTAACGGCTTTGGCGCAAGGATTCGGGCCATTTGGCGTAGATGCTGTCCAGGGCGCGGGGATTGTGGCGAAATTCCGTGTAGGCCACATAGGCTTTCACGGGAATAAAGGGCGGATTGGCCGAGAATTGGAGGGCATAGAGTTTGCGCCGTTTTTCCAGCGAAAGGTTTTTTTGCTCGATTCGGTGCAACAGGCTTGTGTCGCCTTTTTGGGCCGCTTCGAAGGCTTGCTTGGTAAGGTCGATTTTTTGTTCGTTGTATTGGCGCAGGATGTCCCTGTATTTCAGCCAATGGCGCAGGTTGGGGCCGCCTTCCATGTATTTGGCCACGCCGAATTTGTCCAGTTGGGTTTGTATGGTCATCACCGTGTCGTCGGTGAAGAAGAGCAGGTAGTCGCCGGGGCGTTCTTTTATTTCCAGGACGGCCAATTGGGGTTCCAGGCCTTTGAGCGACAGGCTGAACTGCGGTTTGCCTTTCACACGTACGGAATCGCGAATGCGGAGCAGGGTATCGTTGTCGAAGGTTTTCAGGTAGACGGTACCTTTGTTCAATCCGATGATTTTGCCTTGGATGCGGGCTTCATCTCCGGCTTGATGGCAAGCATGAAAAAGGGATAACACGACAAGTATCAACAGCGTTTGTCTCATAAGCGGCACATATTTGCGGGTCCTGCAAATTTACTTCAATATTTCCGTAATCCAAGCCATAAGCCATGCCGAAAGCATGGCGCCGTAGGTACCCACCACGTAGCCGAGGATAGCCAGCAAGGCACCCACACTGGCCAGCGCCGGATGAAAGGCCGCCGCCACGATGGGCGCCGAAGCCGCTCCCCCCACATTGGCCTGACTTCCCACCGCCAGGAAGAAGTATGGCGACCGCGACCACTTGGCCACCGCTATCAACAACAAGGCGTGGATGCTCATCCAGATCAGGCCGAGTAGAATCAATTCCGGAAATTCGAATATTTTGAAAATGTCGATTTTCATCCCGATAACCGCCACCAGGAAATAGATAAACACGCTTCCGATTTTGGAGGCTCCCGCTCCTTCGTAGCGGCGCAAGGCCGTGTAGGAAAAAGTAATGCCGAAGGCGGTGGCAAAGGTGATGAGCCAAAAGAAGTGCGAACCCAATGAGGAAAAGAAGGATTTGGGGTCGGCCACGGCTTCGAAATGGGCTTTGAGCCATTGCGACATACCGGTGGCCAGCAAGTGGGAAGCCGACACGGCCGCAAAGGTTACGCCAAGCATGATCATATAGTCGCGCAATTGGGGGATGCGTTCGTTTTGGCGGCGGAATTGTTCGCTTTTTTCCACCAGGCGGTCGATGTCGGAAGTGTCGGCATGGAGCCAGCGGTTAATGCGGTCGTTGTATTTGATGCCGAAAAGCAGGAGTGCCATCCAGATATTGGCCACCACGATATCGGTAAGGAGCATGCCGCCGTAGAGTTCTTTATTGTAGCCGAAAATTTCGAGCATGGCCGTTTGATTGGCGCCCCCGCCGATCCAACTGCCGGCCAATGTGGCCAAGCCGCGCCAGGTGGCATCGTGTCCTTCGGCTTGGAGCAGCGAGGGAAACAGGCGCGAGCTAAGGTAAAGCGCCGTGGGACCGCCAATGATGATGCCTATGGTGCCGGTGAAAAACATAAGCAGGGCTTTCCATCCCAACTGCATAATGGCTTTGAGGTCGATGCTGAGGGTGAGCAGGATTAGGGCCGCCGGCAGGAAGGCGCGCGTGGCGATGTAGTAAAGCCGGGAATGCACTACGATGCTTTGTCCGTTTTCCGTAAGGGTCCAATGTTCGCCGATCAGGCCGGTGGCTCTCAGCACCGCCGGCAGCATGTAGGCCAAAAATAAGGCCGGCACTATGGCATAGAATTTGCGCCAGAATGGGTGGGAAAGCGATGACGTGTAGAATATCAGTGCCAATAATCCGGCCAAAATGCCGAAAAGGACGATATCATTGGTGATGATGGGATTGGCCATAAAGTGATTTTTGTCGCACAAGATAAAAATTTATCGTTTTATTTTAGTTATATTAAAACATGTTTGTCAATTACTTTTATATCTTTGAAACACAAATAAAATAATTATGATAGAAAGTTTTCGACGATTTAAAATATTAATAGCGGCATATATATTATCTGTTTCATATGTATCTGTATGGGCCCAACATGTCCGTATGTGGGTGCCGTCCGAAACGGGAGATTATTATTATCAATTGAAGGAGAACAATGTTCGTTTGCAAGCTTCCGATCTATACAGCGCCGAACGTCCTTCGCTCAATGATGCCATTGTTCAATTCAACGGAGGATGCACGGGTGAAATCATCAGTCCCCGGGGGCTCGTCCTGACCAACCACCATTGCGGTTACGGGGCCATTGCCGCTCATTCCACCTTGGAACACAATTATGTGGAAGACGGTTTTTGGGCGCAATCCCAAGCCGAAGAATTGCCCAATCCGGGAATGTACGTCACCTTTGTAAGGAAAATAATTGATGTTACCGGTGAGGTGCTCCAAGGCGTTACCCCCGATATGGATGCGCGTCAGCGTCAATCCGTTACGGACCGTAATATCAACCGCCTGAAAAAGACCTTGCCTCATGAAGCTTGGCAGGATATCAGCATAAAACCTTTCTTCTATGGTAATAAGTATTATGCCTTTGTGGAGGAAAATTACCGGGATATCCGCCTTGTAGGGGCGCCGCCTTCCAGTATCGGAAAATTCGGTGCCGATACCGACAATTGGATGTGGCCCCGTCACTCCGGCGATTTTTCCCTATTCCGCATTTATGCCGATAAGAACAACCGCCCCGCCGAATACAGCCCCGATAACGTTCCTTACCGTCCCGACCGTTATCTGAAAGTGTCTACTGAGGGCGTGCATGAAGGCGATATGATTATTGTTTACGGATTTCCCGGCCGTACGCAGGAATATTTGCCTTCGTTCCGGGTGGCACAAATTACCGGAAAAATCAATCCCGTACGAATCGGTATCCGTCGTCATGCCTTGGATGTATTGGATAAATTCATGCGTCGCAACGATACCCTGAAATTGAAATATACGTCCACCTATGCCCGTATTGCCAATTATTGGAAAAAATGGAAAGGGGAAAACATGGGTATTCGCCGTAGCGGTGCCATTGCCGAAAAAAAGCACTGGGAGGAAGAAGTCCTTCGTCGTGAAGCCGAAACGGGAGGTCATGAAGTGGCGGACATATTGCAAGAATTAAAGGCCGCTTACGATTCGCTCGAAGCTCCCGAATTGGCACGTAATGTATTTATCGAAGCGGGTTATGTGGACAATCCTTGGATGCAATATGCACTGGACATGTACCGTTTTGAACGTCAAGTGCAACGCCGGCCGGAAAAATTCGATGAATTAAAATCCGACTTCTATGAACAAATGAAAAACAAATGGGCCAAATCCGATGCACGTGTCAACCGGGCTTTGTTCCTGGCCATGTGGCAAGACTTGAATCGATACATGCCCGAAAAATATAAACCGTCCTCATGGGAGATTCCCGCAAATAAATCTTCACATGATAAGGTTTCGGACAATTGGCAACATGCCGTGTTTACGGATTCCCTCCGCTTGAAAAAGGCGTTGGAGGGGGGTGCCGAAAACTTCCTGAATGTCTTGAAAAACGATAGCGCATACAAAATGGCACGGGGTTTGATTGATAGTTTTTACAACGACATATCTCCGGATTATGCTCGTTGGCAAAACAAAACCGTCGAACTGATGCGCAGCTATCAATCACATATGATGAAATTATTCCCCGGCTTCCGTTGGGCACCCGATGCCAACGGTACTTTGCGCGTTACGTTCGGTGAGGTAAGAGGTTACGAACCGCGTGACGGGGTTTACTACGAACCCTTTTCCACGCTCGACGGTGTGATAGAGAAATACATTCCCGGCGACTATGAATTCGATTTACCCGAAAAACTGCTTGACATCTACAAGCATAAGGATTTCGGAAAATATGCCGTGAATGGAACCGTACCCGTAAACTTTTTGGGGACGGCACATACCACCGGAGGCAATTCGGGAAGTCCGGCCCTCAACGCCAAAGGCGAATTGGTGGGGCTCAACTTCGATCGTGTTTGGGAAGGTACCATGAGTGATTTGTATTACGATCCGTCCATCTGCCGCAACATTATGGTAGACATCCGTTATGTGTTGTTCATTATGGACAAATTGGGTGATGCCTCCCGTTTAGTTCATGAAATTCTTCAAAACTAATTCGATATGAAATCATTACTTGCCTCCGTCAGTTTGTTATTGTTGGCCTTATCGGTTACGGCCCAACAAACCGTTTCCTCCGTCAAATACAAATTTGCCGTTAAGGTGGTCAATGCCATTAAGAACGGTAATACGGATCTAACCGTTTTGGTGGATCCTCAATTGGAAGACGATGCCAAAGCACAAATCGTCAATTCCATGCTCAATACGGCCGAGATGATTAAGTCCGTAGGATCGCCTTCCATGTTGAAGATTATTAACGTGTTGGAATATAAAGATAAGAATACAGGTCAACCGGTTCTTTTGGTTCCCGTTATGATGGGAAGCAAAATTTACACTATTCATATTCACAACCCGGTAGAAGCCGATGGTAAGTGGTATGTAGGGGGCCGGGTGAATTTTGTGAGTTCGGAACGTGAAAAAGCTTTAACAACCGGTAGAAAAATTTATATGGCCAAATGTTTTTCTTGTCATGGGAAATATGCCGAGGGCGGAGTAGGGCCGAATCTTACGGATGATTACTGGAAACATGCTGCTTCCAATGAAGATATCTACCGGGTCATTTCCGATGGAAAAAAAGGAACGGTAATGATGGCCTTTAAAAATTATATGTCGAAAGACGAGATTCGGGATGTGATGTTATATCTCAGTATGTTGCAACATCAACGTATAAAAAAGGGTAAATCTCCCGAAGGAGACAAACATGCATTGTTAAGAGATTTATACATAAATACGAAATAAAACCATTAATATTTCTATAAAAAATAATACCTTTGTAAAAGTAAATGACTGCTATGAAAAAACAATTAACCTTCTTCAAAAGCATGATCGTGGCGTTACTGTTGGCAGCGCCCCTGTTTTCCGTGAATGCACAAATCAACGGAATGGACGACTTTATCAGTAAATTGCAGGAGCTTAGGGCGATTTCACAGAAAATGGGGAAATATTATATTCTCCAAGGTTTATATCCGGCAAATACGCAATACAAGAAAAATCTTGATGATAACGTAGAACAATTTAACAATATTATTGTTGAATTAATCGACCAGGCTCCCAGCGAAGAACTGGAAATGGAAATGCAAAAATTGAATCTTACTTGGATGTACGTGAACAAAGTCCTGAATACCAAGTATGACCGTGCGGCTGCGGCCAAGGTATTGGATAAATTGGAATATTTACAAAAAGAGGCGGATAATATCAGTCATTTGGCCGTGGAACTTACCAAAAAAAGTTATGCCAAAATTATTCAGACGGCTGCCGAATCACGGGTAATGTTGCAACGAATGATTCTTTACTTTATGGCCAACCGTGCCAATATCCTGAATCCCCATATTGAAGAACGATTTAATGAGTCCGCCCGGAAATTAAAAGAAGATATCAAAATTTTGGAAACATGGGAAGGTAATGACGAAAGTTCCATGATGTTGATTCAAATGATTAAAAACAAGCTGAAAACCTTGGGTAAAAACATATCCATCAATAGTAAAATATCTCCTCTTACGGCAGATATGGTGGTGGAAGGTATGGATAACGATCTACAATTACTCATAAAAGTTATAAAAGAAAAGATCCAATAACAGCAAAGGTTCATAAGAGTTTCATATCTTAATATACTTATAAAGGTATCCTTCGGGATGCCTTTTTGTTTTTTTATTTTATAAAAAAATACTATAAATTTACCGATGAATAAAAATGATAATATATAATGTATAGTTCAAAAGTAATTGGTTTGGGGAAATATGTCCCCGAACGTGTAGTAACCAACGAGGAATTAACCCATTATATGGACACCTCGGATGAATGGATACGGGAAAGGACCGGTATTCACGAACGGCATTGGGTGGAAGAAGGCGACGGTAACAACACGGCCTCTATGGCCGCCAAGGCATCCCGCATAGCCTTGGAACGGGCCGGTCTGACCCCCAAAGACATAGATTTTATCGTGTTTGCCACCCTGAGTCCCGATTATTATTTCCCCGGATCGGGGGTATTGCTTCAAGACATGCTCGGCTGCGATACCATCGGTGCGCTGGATGTGCGCAACCAATGTAGCGGATTTGTCTATGCTACCGCCGTGGCCGACCAATTTATCCGCAGCGGTATGTACAAAAATATTTTGGTAGTGGGTTCCGAAGTGCAATCCACCGGTTTGGACCTCAGTACGCGCGGACGCGGCGTATCGGTTATTTTTGGTGACGGCGCGGGCGCCATGGTGCTCACCCGCGATGAGGACACTTCCCGCGGTTACTTGGCCCATTCCCTGCATTCCGAAGGCAAATACGCCCTGGAATTGGCCGTGCAAACCCCCAGCAACCGGGTGCCTACCTCCAAACTCCTCAAACGCGTGGCCGAAAACCCCGACGATACATCTTTCTATCCCTATATGAACGGAAACTTTGTGTTCAAGCACGCCGTCGTACGTTTCCAGGAAGCCATCATGGAAGTGTTGAACAAAGCCGGCCTTACACCCCAAGATGTGGACCTGGTAATTCCCCATCAAGCCAATTTGCGTATTTCTCAATTCGTACAAAAGATGTTGAAATTGCGCGACGATCAAATGTTTAACAACATTCAAAAATACGGCAACACCACTGCCGCTTCCATTCCCATTGCCCTTACCGAAGCATGGGAAGAAGGACGCATCAAGGATGGAGATTACGTGATTCAAGTGGCCTTCGGAAGTGGATTTACATGGGGCGCTAACCTTATTAAATGGTAAATAAAAATAATTATATAAACCCTCAGCTTATGGCACAAAAACACACATTTAGAAAACTCATTCCCGCCTTTTTGTTGGGAATGTTGATGATGTCATTCGCCTGGTCACAAGAAATGACCGTTAAAGGCGTAGTGAAAGACAATACCGGAGAAGCACTTCCCGGTGCCGAAGTCATGGTGGTGGAAACGGGTAAAGGTACGGTTACCGATTTCGACGGTAAGTTTACCATCAAAGCCGCCATGGGCCAACATATTAAAGTTCATTATTTGGGCTATAAAACCAAAACCGTTCCGGTAAATTCCGATGCTTTGGTGATAATCCTGCAACCCGATGCCGTGGGTTTGGACCAAGTGGTGGTAACTGGTGTTTCGGGTGAAGCCACCAAAAAACAGTTGGGTTCCACCATCGAAACCATCAAAGCCGAGGATTTGGGTAAACGCGAAGTGACCACCGTTACCGAGGCTTTACAAGGCCAAATTTCCGGTGCCTACATTTCGCGTAACAACGGTTCGCCCGACGGAAGCATTTCCGTTCGTCTGCGCGGTACCAGCACCATCCTCGGTAGTTCCGAACCCCTTATTATGATTGACGGGGTGATTGTGAACAATGAAGATCGAAGCATCAACGGCCTGGGTTCCCATTCGCAAAACGCGTTGGTGGACCTCGACCTCAATGATATCGACCACATCGAGGTGTTGAAAGGACCCGCCGCATCGGCTATCTACGGTTCCATTGCATCCAACGGTATTATCAACATCATTACCAAAAAAGGACGCAGCGGTGAACCTTCCGTGAGCATCACTTCGCGTATGGACTATAACACGGTACGCAAGTACAAGCCCATGAACGAAGTATTGCTCTACAAAAACACCCATACCGGTACGGTGGAACCGCTTCCCGCCAGCATCAACGGAACCGAATTGGGCCGTTACGACTGGGGCCGCGAATATATTTTCCGTCCGGCCTTGGGCTACTACAATTCCGCACAAGTAACCGGCGGTAACGACAAAACCCGTTACCTCATCAGCGGAGGTTCTCTTTCCAATGACGGTATCCTGCGCAATACCAATTTCACGCGCCACAACTTTAAGGTGAAATTGCACCAAAAACTGGCCAAATGGTTGGATGTGACCGGTTCCATCTACTATGCACGCACCAAATCGAAGGAAATTCCTTTCGGTGACAGTTGGATTGCCAACCCCATGATAGGCTATATGTTTGGTGATAATATGGTCAATCCTTATCCCAACGAAGTGGGTATTTATCCGCTTATCAAAAAAATTTCCGCTTCGGATCCTAACGGCGGTTTGAGCTATTTGGATTACAGCGGACAAGGCGGTCAAGCCTGGTGGGGCAACCCCTACGAAGCCATCGATCTGACCGATGTGGGCGTTATCGGTAACCGTATGATTTCGGACGTACAATTCAAGATGAAGCCTTTCGACGGATTCAATATTCGCTATACCTTCGGTTACGACTATTCGTCCACCAACCAACATTTCCGTTTGCCCTACGGATTTACCAGCGATCGCGATGGCCGTTTGTCCAAATCCAATGCCTTTACGCGCATTCTCAACTCCGCCATCGACGCTTCGTACACCTACAACCTGACCGACAAACTGAAATTGACCACCGGTTTGGGTTATAATTACTTGTATCGCGGATTGGAAACCTTCTCCATGTCGCAACGTTCCTTGCCTATTTTCGATAATATCCAAGTGATCAACGGCGACAATGCCACCGGCAACGGTATCTACGAACGTGCGCTCTGGGGAGGTTACCTCCAACAGGTATTTAACTACGACGAAACATTCTTCCTGACTCTGGCCGGCCGTATGGACGGTGCATCCACCTTCGGTAAGGACCAACGCAATCAATTCTATCCCAAAGCATCCTTCTCGGTTATCATGTCCAATTTCGATTTTATCAGGGATAATCTCGACTTTGTGAATGAATTCAAGATTCGTGGAGCATACGGAGAGGCCGGTAACCTGTCGGTATTGGACCGTCCTTCGCTGAACTATATGTATTTGGGTACCCTCTACAATTCAGGTAATTATCTGGGACAAAACACCTATTATCCCAAAACCGCCGACGGCAATCCCGATATCCGTCCCGAACGCAGCAAGGAAATTGAAGCCGGTTTCGACCTTTCCATGTTCGACAACCGTTTGGGTATTGAATTTACCTATTATAAACAAAACATCACCGACTTGGTGTTGAATCGCGTATTGGCGCCTTCCACCGGATTTACCAGCCGTTTCGAAAACATCGGTTCCGTGGAAAACAAAGGTTTCGAGCTTTCGGTGAACGCTACGCCCGTTCAAACCAATGATTTCAAATGGGACCTGCGGGCCACCTATTCCCAAAACCGCAACCGTGCTTATGATATTCCCGGTTTCCGTATTCAAATGGCCGGCTTCGGCGGTACGTCCGTGGTACAAGAAGGTGAACCCATCGGTTCGTTCTACCTTTATTACTATGCTACGGATGCCAACGGCAACTGGGTACTCGATCCCAACGGCAACCCCCAACGCGCACGCGGTCATTATGAAGATCAAGACGGTGACGGTTTTGCCGAAACTCCCGTTCAGGATTTCGACAGCAACGGACAGCCTACGGGCGATTTGCTGAGAAAAATCGCCGGCGATCCCAATCCTGACTTCACCGCTTCCTTGTTCCAAACCTTTACCTACAAGGATTTCTTCCTGCGTGTGGGTATCGAAGCCGTTCAAGGATTCGATGTGTTGAACTGGGATAAACGTATGGCCTACCGTTTCCCCAACGGATATTTCTACGGTGAAGAATTGCAATTGGTACATGACGGCGTGAAAAACCCGGGTTGGTACAGTAACCGTTTCTTCATCTGGGAATCCTTCCTGGAAGACGGTTCGTTCGTAAAATTGCGTGAAGTGTCCTTGGGTTACAATTGGAAACCCTCGTGGAAATACCTCAAACAAGTGCGTTTCACCTTAACGGGAAGCAACTTGCTCTCCTGGGATAAATACTGGGGTATGGACCCGGAAGTCAACTATATGGGTCGCAGCAATGTGGGCCGTTCGCAAGATTTCGGCGGTATTCCCATTCCCCGTGTGTATAGTTTCACCGTAAATCTTAAATTCTAAAATTATTAACCATGAAAAATAAATGGATCAAAATCTTACCGCTTCTGCTGATTTTGGGCTTCACGGGAAGCTGCAAAATGGAATTCGAAAACCATAACGCTGCCAGCGAAGCGGCGGTATATAAAACCTACAAGGCATATCCCGGTATTGTACTGGGCTTGACCAAGCATTTCAGCTTGAACGCTTTGCCTGAAATTGCTCGCGGTCCCGGTGTGGTTTCCCGCGAAATAGGTGCCACCAACACCTATACCACCGAAAACGAATTGATGTCGGGAAATATTCCCAATGACAATGCCAGTATTTCCCGTTTGTGGCGGTTCCTGCACTACGAACGCGGTATTGCCGAAAAAATAACGGCTAATATCGATGACGTTACTTTCCCCACCGATGCCGAGAAAGCCGGTCTTAAAGCCTACGGTTATCTGATGCGCGGTCTTACCACCGGCTACCTGGGAATGTATTGGGAAAAAGCCACCGTGGAAAACGATCCCGACAACAAAGCCGAATTCAAAAACAACACCGAAGTATTGAATACGGCCATTGCTTATCTGGACGAAGCCGAAAACCTGATTTCCGGTACCGCCGGCAGTGCCGATTATATCAATAACCTGGTATCCGGCAATTCGGGCTTGTTCTCCATCGTGGATGTAATTCATGCCTTGAAAGCCCGTTACTATATCGAACTGGGCGACTACGGTAACGCCATCTCCGAAGCCAATGCCGTGGACCTGACCAAACCTTCCGTTTGGATTTATGACGGTTCCAGCACCGACCAAAACCCTATTTGGAAACTCCAATATGATGCCGGTGCCAGCGAACGTTACAAAGCTTTGGAAAACCTGGGCGTGAACCTGGAAGCCAACGACGGACGTTTGGATTTCTACACCAACGGTCAAACGGGTATTTCCACCGAAACTTGTGGTAACGTGTACACCAACACCCTCTACCTGAAAGGTTTCTGGATGAATCCCACCGACGCCATTCCGGTTTACTTGCCCGACGAAATGAAACTGATTAAGGCCGAAGCATATGCCAAACAAGGCGGAGCCAACCTGGCCCAAGCCGTGGCCCTCATCGACGAGGTTCGTACGGATAACGCTGACATCTTCGGTGTGAATGCCAACCTGGGTATTTGGACCGGCAACGGCAGCGATCAGCAAGCTGTCCTCGACCAAATTTACTACAACTATGCCACGGAACTCTTCTTCCAAGGCCTGCGTTGGAATGCCCACAAACGCATTTATCCCGATTACCTCGACGGCGTAACCCCGCCCGTGGATTGCAATGCCGAGCGTACACGTAACTATTTCCCTTATCCTTCCGACGAACAAGCCAATAACCCCAACACCCCGTCGGACCCCGCTATCTAAGGATAAGCAGGATAATCTTATTAAACCGTCCCTCCGGGGGCGGTTTTTTTGTGTGTACTAAAAGGCTTTCGGGATTTTGAGCACAGGAAAAATTCAAAAAAAATGTAAACTTTTTTAATAAGCAAATTCAAAAAATAAAAGCACCGTTTTTTAAGACGCGGATTCAAGTCGTAAATGCAACTTTATTCCCAAATCCCAAATCCTAAGTCCCAAATCCTAAGTCCCAAATCCCCTTTTTGTAACAAAAATCAAGAATATTAACAAAGCGCCTAATCCGGATTCTTTATAAAAAGGATTAAATTTGTACACACTTCCAGAAATCTTTATGAAGCCGAACAAAAAGGTATTGATCGTTAGTTATTATTGGCCGCCGGCCGGAGGTATCAGTCCGCTCCGGATTTTGAAGTTTGTCAAATACTTGCGCCGCTTCGGCTGGGAACCGGTGGTGGTGGTGCCCGAAAAAGCCGATTATCTTTATTACGACGATACCTACTTGAAAGATATCCCCGAAAATTTGGAAATCCATCGCACCAAGATATGGGAGCCGTTCGGCGCCTATCGCCTGCTTTCGGGCCGGGGCAAAAAAGCCACCAATAATCCCGTTTACGGCAACAATGCCAAAAAATCCCTGATAGACGAATTGTCCATTTGGATTCGCGGTAATTTTTTTATTCCCGATGCGCGTATGTTTTGGATACGGCCCACGGTGAAATATCTTTCCCGTTATTTGAAGGACAATAAAGTGGATGCCATTCTTACCGACGGCCCGCCGCACACTAACACCGTGATAGGCATGCGATTGGCGCAAAAATTCAATATCCCATGGTTGGCCGATTTTCAGGATCCCTGGACCCAAGTGGATTATTATGCCAAGATGAAAATAGGCAAACGTGCCGACCGCAAACACCGCCGTCTCGAACAGGAAGTTTTTCGTACGGCCCGTAAAATCACCATCGCCAGTCCCACCTGGGCCAAGGATTTGGAAAGCATAGGCGCCCGGAATGTGGATGTGATATATTACGGTTACGACGAAGACGATTTCAGGGATTTGAAACCTTCACGCAACGACGACCGTTTTATCATTTCCCATACCGGTATTATGGGACCCGACCGCAATCCGGAAACCCTTTTCCGTGTGTTGCACGACATGACCGTGGAAGATCCGGAATTTGCGCGCCGGTTGCGTCTTGTGTTGGCCGGACCGGTGGATCCGGCCGTAAGCGATGCCATCAAAACCTACGGATTGGAAGCATATTACGAAGCATGGGGAAATATCCCGCGCCGGCAGGCTCTTCAATTGAATATGGATTCCGGTATCCTGCTTTTGCCTATTAATAAAGCGCCGAATGCCAAAGGCCGCTTGCCGGGTAAACTGTATGAATACTTGCGGGTGGGACGTCCCGTTCTCGCCCTCGGACCCGAAGATTCGGATGCGGCGGAAATCATTCGTCAAACACAAGCGGGCACCACTCTTCCGTATGACGATTATGAACGTATCAGGACTTTCGTTTCGGATATTTTCCATGGACGGCAAAAAATCAGCCCCATGGGCGTGGAAAAGTTTTCCAATTTGAACCAAACCGGAAAATTGGCTTCCTTTCTGGATCAAATCACGCAAGGATGAGCAAAATCAAAACCCTGGTATATTTTGACAACGACAAGGGCCGGGATGTGGAAATCCTAATGCCCGTGTTGTATTACGGCGAAAAATATTTAAACCTGGAAATCGAAAAGGCGTTTATTTTCGATATCGACAAAATCAGGCGTCACAAACCCGATTTGGTTATATTGGCCAATACCATCGGTTCGCGAAACCATCATCTTATTGCCAAATATGCTCACCAAAACGGCATAAAGGTTTTCGCTTTGATATCCGAAGGCAATTTCCGTACCGACGGCACCTTTAATTATTGGGGTTACAATACCGACCGGAAGTTTTATCAGGAATACATTTGTCATTGGTCGGAGCGGACGCGAAAATTTTTGGTCCGGGAATTGCCAGAATATGCCGATCGTATGGTGGTGACCGGCGCCACCGGTTTCGACCGTTACAAAATTTACGATTTCGAAACCAAGGAATCGTTTCTCAAACGCTACGGATTGGAAGGCTTTCGCAAGGTGATAGGCTATGCCGGTTGGGCTTTCGGGAAATTGCATAATCCCAACGGATTGGAAGAACTTCATGAAACTTATAAGGAGCATGCGCCGGATTTTATTCGCTGGATGCACCGGCAACAAATAGAGGTGGAAAACCTCCTGCGAACCGCCATCGAAAACAATCCCGACACCCTTTTTATCCTCAAAAGGCATCCCAATGAAAAACATCCTCATCTAACACAACCCGATAATAACGAAATGGTTCGGTTGGCGGATTACCCCAATGTGCTCTACCTTACCGACGAAGAGGATGTACACACCCTCATCAGTGTGTCCGACATTTGGACGGCCTTTGAATCCACCACGGTACTGGAAGCCTGGTTGATGAAACCTGATATGCCCACCATCTTTCTCAACCCCGATCCGGATTTCAAACGCGATATCAATTACAAAGGGACCGTAGTGGTAAGTGAGGCGGAAGATTTTCAAAATCTGATCGATGAATTCTACCGCAAGGGCAAGGTGGAAGCCATGTACACTCCCGAAAGGGTGGAAGCCAGGCACCGAATTGTCCGCGATGTGATAGGATTTGCCGACGGTATGAACCATATTCGCGCCGGTTATTATTTGGCCGAAACCGTCAAAAAAATCCGGCCGGGCAAAACCCGTAAAGTAAAACCCCGGCTTTTGTATGTGGCACGTTGGCTGGGTTTGTCATTAGGTCAATACTTTTACTACAAGCCTTTGTTTTTGCGCTTACCCAAATTCAAGAAAACCGTTTGGATTTTCGACCGCCACAAGCTTCCCGGCATCGAACGTTTGAAAAAACGTTATTATCCCTATCTGGACCGTTTTCATGCCGAGCATGACATTCCCGAGAAAATCACCCGGTCTTCCTGGTGGAAATCCCTATGGGAATCCGCACGTACATAGGCGACCTTCGGCACGGAAAATCCGGACCGGTCCGGGAATCAATATCCGTTGAAGCGAAGCCATTCTTCCCACACTTTTGCGGCAGGGAGTCCCATAACCGTATAGAAATTGCCTTCGAGGCGCGTGATGCCCGTCAGACCTATCCATTCCTGGATGCCATAGGCTCCGGCTTTGTCCAGGGGCATGTATTGGTGGATATAATAACACATTTCTTCGCGGCTCAATTCACGGAAATATACGTAGGCCGTGTCGTCGAAGCAGGTTTGGCGAAGAACATCTTTCATGCATACGCCGGTCACCACGCGGTGGCTTCGTCCCGACAAGCTTTCCAGCATTTCCATGGCTTGTCGTGTGTCGCGGGGTTTTTCCAGGCGGCGGTTGCCGGCAAAAACCATGGTGTCGGCGGTGAGCAGGATTTCATGTGAGGACAATTCTCCTTTATAAGCATCCATTTTGGCACGTGCCATTTCCAAAGGCGTACCGGCACCGGCGCGGGATTCGTCAAAAGGGATTTCAATGGTGCGGTAAGGGATATCCATACGTTCAATCAGTTCGCGCCGTCTCGGCGAACGGGTTCCCAACAAGAGAATTTTATCGAAATCGAAAAGATGATTTTCCATGGAATTGTTTTTTATATCAATAATATACCGGCCATTCCCATCAAAAGAATAATTTTATAATGTAAGGAAAGTTCTTTGAAACGGTATTTCCGGCCTGCATGGATGGTAATCAGGGTGGCGTAGAGTAGCACGGCTAAAAAATAGAGCTTGGCCGTTATATGAAGATGAACACTGTTGATGTAGGCCAACATATTGAGCCATGCCAGCAGGATATTGGCATAAAGCATCTGAAAACCCAGGCGTGGCGAAAGAACCGGAAGGGTTTGGTATTGGCTTTTCCGGTCGCCCTTACGGTCCTGAAAATCCTTGATGATTTCGCGGTTAAGGTTGATCAGGAAGAGCCATAAGGCGATAAACAGCAATTTTTTTTGTGTTCCGGCCGGGGTGGGGTAGAAAATCACCACCGACATCACCAGCAAAACCATTAAGGACGAAATAATCACGTTGCCGATGAGGGGCATTTTTTTGATACTTCGGTTGTAGAGCATCAATAAAATAATGACCGCCGCCACACAACTGATGCAGTAAGGGGAATAGCCCCTGAGAAGAATAAAACGAAGTCCTGCCCCTAATCCCGCCGCATAGGGCATATAGGGGAAAATCCGGCTGCAATGCCGTCGGGAAAGGTAGAGGTTGAATTTACGGTTATGGGCATCCGTATCGCGGTCGAACCAATCGTTTTCCAGGTTGGCCCCCGCCATAATCAATACCGCCGAAAGCACCAGCCATAATATTTCATGACCCATGCCCAATGAAGGGAAACGGATGTAAATGAAGGTGTAGAGGATAAACACCATCAATAAATTGGGCCAACGAATGCCTTTCAGTATTTCGGGACAGAGGGATTTCATCAATCCGTTATCAGTCTTTTTCGAAAAGTCCGGGGAACCAATCGCCGCGCACTTTCATTACTTTTTCGATGAGTTCGCGCACACAGGCATCGCCGCCGTTTCGTCCTATGATCCAATGGGCGGTTTCTTTTACTTCGGGGGCGGCATTGGCGGGACATACGGCCAAACCGGCATATCGCATGGGCGGAATGTCGGGAATATCGTCACCCATGTAGGCCACTCGGGAAGGGTCGATGCCGTGCCGGGTCAAATATTGTTCCATGACGGGCCGCTTATCCGTTGTGTGAAGGAAAATATCTTTTACACCCAGATTTTTCAGGCGGGGAAGAATATTTTCGTCGCGTCCGCCGGAAATAATCACCACGCGATAGCCTTGGTCGATGGCGTGTTTCACGGCCAGTCCGTCCTTGGTGTGCATGCTTCGCATAATTTTGTTGTCGGGGGTTATATAAACTTTTCCGTCGGTCAGCACACCGTCCACATCCAGGATAAAGGTGTCGATATGTTGTAATTTGTCCAAATAAGTGGGCATAAGTAAATGATTTTTTCGAAACGAATTTACGAAAATATGGGGGTTTTTGTTGAATCGTTAAACCGGAAAATTCTGTTGAATAGTTGAAAAGTTGAAGGGTTGAATAGATGGGACGGATGACCGGTGACCGATGACCGGTGTTTCTGTTGAAGAATTGAACAGTTGAATAGATGGGACGGATGACCGGTGACCGATGACGGATGACCGGTGAGGTCATTGCGAACGAAACGAAGTGAAGTGAAGCAATCTCCTTCTGTGGAACACGATTTATTCAATGAATAATGAAAAAT
>JAADEB010000073.1 GCA_013153655.1 Chlorobiota bacterium | reverse complement strand
GTTGGATGAAATTACCGGGAGTTTGGTGCGGAATTGAGGGAACTTAAGCGGCAGCTTTTGTTTAAATTTGCCAGCGTTCGCGCTCCGGAAGAAATCGAACCGGAAAAAAAATCCATTTATTTTGTAACGGACCTCGCCAAGGAAAACAGTATATTTTTGGGCGATTTGGATGATAGTGCCGATTTGCTTACCATTCGACGGCAACTAATGAGTATTGCCGAAAACTTTTCAGCCGCCTATACCAATTTAATTCAATTAAAATCTGCGTTTGGTAATTTATATGCCTTCGCTTATTGGTTAAATGCTTCGAGAGGGCATTTAACGCCTGAATCGGTAGCAGAAAAAACAGCGGGCATATCGCCTTTGTCCTCGGCTCAACTCCGAATACTTTGGGATAATTTATATTTCCAACTTCTTACCAAACAATCGGATGCGGTCCGGTTTGGGTTAATTGCTCTCCTCGTGGCCGATCATTTCTTAAGGGGTTACGATACGTCGTTAACCGCCGGTGAGTTAGAACGGCTGGCCGCTTCAACAGTATTGGTTGATAAGGTTTTCCGCGGTATACGCAAAGAATTTGCATCTACGGTTATAGATGAACAAACTTTGCTTGATGCGATTCGAAATGCCCTCCAAACCGAACTTTTAAACTCCCGGCTTGCATTATTACAAAATATTGAAGATGACCTGGAACGGTTAAAATTGGAGTATGATAATGAATATACTGCCGCATTTAAGCAAGCATTGGGGCAATATGAGACGGAGCTAAAACAATTACTTACTCCCGAAATTTTAGAAGCTTACGAAACGGCGCAATGGGCTGAAATCAAGGATGCATCCGAAAAAGGACGTATTGAACTCCAGGTACCTTTGGGTATAAATCTTCCGGAATTAAATTTTGATTTTCCGCCGATTTTTTCAGCCTCCTATTTAAACAGGGTTAATCCAGCCACCCGTGAGTGGTTAACCGAACGGGAAATCGATGAAAATACCTCTTTTGAAACTGTAATAAATCTGCTCGACGCCGAAAAAAGAGAACTCTCCCGTCAGATTTTGGAAAAAAATCATATACGTATTCGGAAAGCGCTGATAAACGGGTCTGTAATTGATTTGAATACTTTAGGCTTTTCGCCGGGAACCGTGGGTCTTTATGTGGAAAAAAGCTCGGACGGCACGGCATATCGCATTAGTTTGGCCGTGGTATATCCCGAAAAGTTAACTCTACAAAACCAGATGCATACTTTAGGCTTGGCGGAAGGGAATATTCAGACCCGCTCGTCCCGAGAAATTTTCCAACAAAATGACCTTCACGTATTAGTTTTATTTGAAGATATAAAAACCGCATCCGGCGAGGTACCGGATATGGTGGAAGGATATTTTGAATTTTCGGGAGGCATACGGTTGACCTATCGTTTTGAATCACCTGCGGAAGGGTTTGTAGCGGCCAAAGGCACCTTTACGAATCCGGATGAAGAGTCCGTTCCGGAAGCGGAACATTTACCCGGTGTTTATAATTTAGGCATCCTGGATTATATGAAAGTAGAGGAAGAGGTATGTTGTTATGTGCCCGGTGAAGTTTCGCATATCGAGAACATCATGGCTCGCGAATATAAAGAACGGAGCACTCGTGATTTGAAACGTACCGAAATAACCGAGGAGGTTACCCGCGAAGAAGAAATTGACCGCGAACGCGATACGGTCAGCACCGAACGGTTTAGCCTCCAACGGGAGATAGAAGAAGTCCTTCAAACCCAGCAACAAATAAATACCGGTTTATCGTTGGGCACCAGCGCATCCGTATCTTATTCGGCCGGCCTCAAGAAAGGGAACGCTTCCATAAGTGCCACGCGTAACTTTAATGCTTATGCCGATATGTCGTTTTCGACATCCAAATCGCGTAGCGACCGTCTTTCTACCGAATTTGCTCGAGAAATTACCGAAGAAGCCAAATTACGCATTCTTACCAAAACCGTTCGTAAACGCACGGTCAAAAGGCTCCGGGAATTTGAAGAAATCAACAAACACGGCTTTGATAACCGCAACGGCCAAGCGCATGTATCGGGGGTATACCGGTGGATTGATGTGGTTTATAAACACCGGTTGTTTAATTACGGGAAGCGGTTGATATATGAATTTATGATACCCGAGCCCTCCCGGCATTTCATTCATTCATTGCGCCAACAAGCGGAAACGGTGGATGATTGTGAAACCGAAATTATCGAAAAACCCTT
The DNA here is from genome assembly GCA_013153655.1 of Chlorobiota bacterium. Classification (GTDB taxonomy): domain Bacteria; phylum Bacteroidota; class Bacteroidia; order Flavobacteriales; family Flavobacteriaceae; genus JAADED01. Next base: position 2,628 of record JAADEB010000073.1, on the reverse strand, counting down.
ACATCCTTCCGAATTACGGGGGATTTTACGGGTTAGTTCGGCCCGGCAAATAAACGAAGTCAACTATATGCGTTTGGCTGCATATTATGGAGCAGAAGTAACGCCTCCACCGCCGTTATATAAAGCTTCGGGCGTTTCATTCCAAAAATCCCAGGTCACCGATGGGGTAGGAGCCTCGAAAAACAAAAGCGAAATTAAGGAAATTCGTGTTCCGGAAGGATATAAAGCCATATCCGCGTATATTGCCGCCACTTCGGTTCCTCACCCCCGCCAGCCCTATTATATTGGTTATACGGTAGGCAATTTAGCGGGATATACGACTAACCGGAATTTTTCGTTTCATTTTACGTTCTCCGCAGCGCCTACCTCCGTTGTGCCTGCCGGTGTATATTTTTCGTGGGTATGGACTTCGGTGGTAACCATTACGGTGAAATTCCGGCGTACGAAAGAACTATATCAAAAATGGCAAAACGAAGTCTATCAATCGATTTTGGACGCTTATAACCGCCGCAAAGAAGCGTACGAAAAATCTTTGCAAAACCGGTGTATTCAAGAGGAAGAAGAGCGTGAAATCCGTTTAAATTTCAATCCGCTTTTGAACCGCATCATTGAACGCCGCGAACTCAAACGGGCAGCCATAGAAATGATGACCGCCCCCTTTGGCATTCCGGTAGCGGAAGACCACTTTACTTTAGGAGCCGACGGTTTTTATCATATCGTCCAAGACGCTCAATTTTCTTTTCATGCCCGTGTGGTAAAATTTTTAGAAGAAGCCTTTGAATGGGACCTCGTATCCTACCGGTTTTATCCCTATTATTGGGCCGGTAGCGGCCAATGGTGGGAATTGATGAACCGGCATGAGGTGAAAGACCCCTTGTTCCGCGCCTTTTTGCAAAGCGGAATGGCCAAGGTGGCCGTTCCCGTACGTCCCGGCTACGAAGAAGCGGTACTCTACTACATGCAAACGGGCGATATATGGACGGCAGGGCAACTCATCGTGGAAGACGAAAACGACTACTACGTATCGGTAGTGGGAGACATCAAAGATGAAGAACCCGAACTCATAGCCGAATGGTTCGACCGCGTGCCTACATCGTTGACCATTATTCAAAAAGACGCCGTGGGCTTAAACGAAACCGGACTGCCTTGCTGCAGCGACGTGGAATTTGACGAAAACGGCAATCCCATCCAACCCGAAAACAACCTGCTGGGCAACGATTGCACGCAAAATGACGAACCGGCGTAAAGCGGCAAAATGCTTTTAGAAAAATCCACAGGATGAGATTAAAGAGCATTGGATATGGAATTTCCTTCTTTTCCTTCCTACGAGAGCCCACTAGACCCTCATAATTCACCCCTTCTGTTTGAACGTGAGGCGTGGAAACATATCATTACGATCGCAAATGCAGGCGATCCTTCTTTGTGGGTTCACGTAGGAATGGTGATTTTAAAGTCCAAAAAATATTTAAGTGATAAGTATTTTATTCCCAATCTGCCTCATCAAATAGTTTTGTTTGTATCTTTAAAATCAAACAAGAAACTTGTATCCCTAAAATCAGATGACACAACAGAAGGAATACATCTTTATGTGACCAAATTACCTCTAGCGGGTATAACTGTTGATGATATAGGTACTATCTACGCTGTATCTTTGGGGCGGGGATTATTTTTAGCTGTCCAGGTATATCCAAAAATAGCCCTCGAAATTGCTGACCGAATTTTTGAGTGGTTTGACGCTTCGCCCCGACGCCATCAAGCATTATATATTTCGCTGGTAAATAAAATTTTACGATTTGTTCAAACCCATACATTAAAAGATTTTGAAACCCTTAGCGAATGGGATAAACTTTTAGCCTTATTAGCCGAATGCATTAGTCTGGGCATAATGGGGTTAGATTCCGGTTTTACCTATTTGAAAACGCAAATTTTTTATGCGTTTGCCCAAAAAATCCGTTCCTATAAGCTCAAAGAGGACAGGTGGAACCCTGCTGTGAGCAGGTATAGATATTTCCCCGAAGAGGAATCCGGAAATGTTTATAAACCGTTAATTGGATTCAATGAAAATTTTATTGAACGAGTTGATGCCTTTTTGGCAGACTTCGAAAACCGTTTAAAGCCATCATTATTTCCCATTTCTTCATTCCCTCGCACTTTTGACGAAGATGTGGTAGCCGATATCCTCACCGTACGCAAGCATCTTTTAGATTACCTTCGGGAACGTTTTCATTATTTTAGAATCGCCTTTATATCTATCTTAAAGGAAATTAATTATGATGTAAAAGGACTTAATGCGTTTATTGTAGGCTTTATTAATGGAATGGTAGAAGTTTTGGCAACCCTTGTCGAATCATTAGGCGATTGGATTGGGTTGCTTACGTATGAAGGATTAAAAAATACGGTAGGCCTAATCCACGAGCTCTTTAAACTATTCGATTGGGAGTACATCAAAAAGTGGGTTAAAGCAGTAACGCATAAGCTTTTACATTTTATCTCCGATGAAGATTTTTTCTATCAAGCCTATAAGTTAGGTGAATTAATCCCTCAAGCTATTATCATTATCATCCAATTAGTGTCATCATATGCAGCGGGAAAAAAATTTTTGAGTGAGACGGGCTCTTTTTTAAATAA
>JAADEB010000047.1 GCA_013153655.1 Chlorobiota bacterium | reverse complement strand
CGGAAAATGGCCTTTTCGCGCGGCTGTCCGAACAGGAAAGTGCCGGCTTTTTCCGTATCCGGTCCCACCACCGCGATTACGCAGGTGCCCGGTTCGGCGTCGGATTGGCCTTTGGTGGGTCCGGCGTTGCCCGTGGTGGCAATGGCCCAGTCGGTTCCGAACTTGCGGCGAATGTTGCGCGCCATGGCCAAAGCCACCGGTTCGCTCGCCACCGAATATTGTTCGATAAGCTCGTGCGGCACTTCCAGGATGCGCTCCTTGATGTCCACCGCGTAGGCCACCACGCCCCCTTTCAGGAAAGCCGATGCACCGGGAATGTCCACCAAGGCGCTCATCACGTGGCCGCCCGTACAACTCTCGGCCACCGCCAGCGTTTGGCCCGCTTCGGTAAGGCGGCGGTGCACCACCGGTGCCAGGTCTTCGGTGTCCGTGGTGACGGTGAGGTCGGGAATGTAGCGGCGCAGTTTTTCAAACTGCTCGTCGATAAGGCGGCGGATGCGCTCGGGTTCGTAGGTTTTGGCCGATAGGCGCAAGCGGATGCGCTTGGGTGAAGGCAGGTAGGCCAGGTGCAATTCCGGCGGAAGCTCAGCTTCCCATTCCTTCAAACGGTCGGCCAGGAGGCTCTCGCCGATGCCGTACACCGACACGGTCTTGCGTACCAACACCGGCAGGTGAAAACGCCGTTTGAGTTCCGGTTCCAGTTGGTCGCGGAAGATATGTTTCATTTCAAAAGGCACACCCGGCAGGAACACGTAGATTTTGCCTTCGTGCTCGATCCACATGCCCGGCGCCGTACCGAAGTAATTCCACAGGATTTTGGTCCCTTCCGGCACCATGGCTTGCGATTTGTTGTTGTCCGTAAACGGATAATTCATCTTGGCAAACAGCCGCCGGATATGCGCTTCCACTTCGGGTTTATAGACCAACCGGCGGCCGAAAAATTCGGCAATGGTTTGGCGCGTCAGGTCGTCGCGGGTGGGACCCAAACCGCCGGTAACGATAATCAGCTCGCTGCGGCGGCCCGTTTCGCGCAGGCCGTCCTTGATGGCTTCGGGTGTGTCGCCCACGGTGAGCATCCAATACACGTCGAAACCCAGGTCGGTGAGTTGCTTGCCCAGCCAGGCGGCATTGGTATTGACCACTTGTCCTATGAGAATTTCATCGCCGATGGTGAGGATGGATGCTTTCATGATGTTTTGTTTGGAGGTTTACGCCATTGATAGCGCGATAAATCCCGGTCCTTGAACCGCCAATAGAGGAACAGCGGAATAATCACCAGAAAAAAAATCAGGGTAAAAATGCCCAAATAAGGGTCCTGAGCTTGCGGCCGCACCCATTGGCGGTAGAGCCCGATGCCCAGCAGCACGGCCTCTATCATTAACAAAAGAATGAGCACTTTCTTGATCATCGCCTTCTAGAACAATCCGTGAATTTGCGCTTCCACTTTCTCGAACACGTAACCCAGGTCTTCGGGATTATTGACAAAATCCAGGTTGTCCACATTCACTATCAGGAGCTTGCCTTTGTCGTAGGTTTTGATCCAATTTTCGTAGCGGTCGTTGAGTTTGCTCAGGTAATCGATGTTGATGTTTTTCTCGTACTCGCGGCCGCGCGTGTGGATTTGCTTCACCAGTGTAGGCACGCTCGCCCGCAGGTAGATCAGCAGGTCCGGCGGACTGACCAAGAGCTCCATGAGGTCGAAAAGGGAGGTGTAATTTTCAAAATCCCGCGAAGACATGAGGCCCATATCGTGCAGGTTGGCCGCAAAGATAAAGCGGTCCTCGTAGATGGTGCGGTCTTGGATAATGTCCTTGTTCTGCTTGCGTATTTCCAGGATTTGCCGGAAACGGTTGTTGAGGAAATACACTTGCAGGTGAAAGGACCAACGCCGCATGTCCTTGTAGAAATCTTCCAGGTAGGGATTGTCGTCCACCGTCTCGAAGTGCGGTTCCATTTTCAGGTGTTTGGCCAAAAGCCTTGTCAAAGTGGTCTTACCCGCACCGATGTTTCCCGCTATGGCTATATGCATATCGTCAAAATTTTTCGTGTGAGATTAATATTGTAAAAGACTGCTTACCGGATAATCCGCCAATTTTTCCCGTCCTTTCAGGAAGGCCAATTCGATGAGGAAATTGAGCATCACCACCTCGCCGCCGGCTTTTTCCACCAGGCGCGCTGCCGCCAAGGCCGTTCCGCCCGTGGCCAGCACGTCGTCGTGGATCAGGACGCGTTCGCCCGGCACGATGGCGTCGATGTGCATTTCGATGCGGTCGGTGCCGTACTCCAAGGCGTATTCTTCGCTATATACGTCGTAGGGAAGCTTGCCCGGCTTGCGGATGGGAATAAAACCCGCGTTGAGGTGTTCGGCCAGCAGGGTGGCAAAGAAAAATCCGCGCGCTTCGATACCCGCCACCTTGTCCACCTTTTTCGGCACCAGGCGGAGCAATTCGTTCAGCGTAAGTTGCATCACCCGCGCTTCGCCCAGCAGCGGCGTTATGTCCTTGAAAACCACGCCCGGCTTGGGAAAATCGGGAACATTGCGGATATATTGTTCGATAATGTCTTTCATCGTTCCGGTAATTTACTACGGGATAAAGTTACGTAAAATATGGATGTGATTTCCTGATGTCCCGGGACGGTGACGGAAAAAATGTGCGCCGCGCATTCCCCACCGGAACCGGTTCTTTACATGCCTATGCCATTTTTTTACTTTTAATCGCCATGAAACAATACATGACTTGAATAAGATCTTCAAAATGAGAAATATTCTCCGGCATTATAACACAAAAGAGACCAATAAATAAAAACCGTGATCATCCATAAGGATTATAAGATTATTTAATTAGGCGCTTTATAAATACAATAGGGCTACTGTAAAATAAGTGATTTTCATTTATGTTCTTTTTCCTTGATGAAAAAGAACCAAAAAATCAAGGCCGATACTAAATGACACGCATCCTTTCGGTGATAAAATGAGTCTTTTTCGCTTACTCGGCGTCGGAAATGCTCGTTTATAGCAGTGGCTATTACTTGCGCTTTCCTCCTTGATCAAGCAAAAAATTCTAACATTTTCTCCTATCAAAAGGATGCATATCATTTAGTATTAAACGCTTCCGCCCGCCCTTTCCTGTCATGAGAAAATCATTTAAGATTCCAAAATCGCGATTACATTTTCAGGGAATCGACACCACCCGAAGGCTATCCTTTCCCAAACGAAGTGGAACCCATTGTTTGAATTTTTTCAGTAGCGAACGGCGTTTGTAACGTGGTATTTTACGGTCCCATTCCACAACGATGATAGAGAGGGTATCGTGATGGTCGAAATCCGTTTCCACCACGCGTCCGTAATCGATACGGCGGATGCCGGGAAAAAGGGTTTTGGCTTCGCGGGCAAAACCGGCCGAACGGATGCTGTCGGTTTTGATTTTTTTGCGTAGCCGGTAGATTTCTTCGGTCAGGCGGGTGATTTGAGCGTCTTTATCTTTGAGCAAGGCCTGGTTTTCGCGGAACATTTTTTCCAGGATTTGGCCTTTGAGTTTTTCCGAAAGGCTTTGTTCCAGTTCGCGGGTTTTGTCGGCGGTTTGGTATACGGCCAGGGTGGTGCCGGCCAATTTGGGTTGGCGGTTCAATTGTTTTTTCCATTCTTCGATGATATCCCGGGGAACGGTTTCGCCAATCAGGTAGAGGCGGATGTTTTTTTGGCCGGGATTGATATCGGCCTTGACGATTTGGGTGCCCTCATAACGAATGGTCCGGTCCACGAACTGTTGTGCCGCCTGGCGGTAGATTTCGCCCCTGTACATTTGCAACAACGACCATATGCTGGGAATCATGACCAATAAAGCCAGAAAATACACTACCCGGCTCAACCGGCGGCGTTTGGCCGAATTCATATATTTGGCCACGGGGAAATGCAGGTATTTGATCACGATAAAGGTGGCCAAGGCGATGTAAAAAGAATTAATAAGAAAAAGGTACAATGCGCCGGCCAAAAAATGCATGTTGCCCACGGCCAATCCGTACCCCGCCGTACAAAGCGGCGGCATAAGGGCCGTAGCAATGGCCACTCCGCTGATGACATTGAAAAAACCCTTTCGCGTTAGTGCCACAATACCCGCCAATCCGCCGAAGAAAGCAATCATCACATCGAAAAAGGTGGGCGAAGTACGTGCCAGCAATTCATGAGATGCACCGGTGAGCGGTGTTATTTTGAAATAGATAAAAGAGGTGAGCACGCTCAGTACCACCATAATCAGGAAGTTCAAAGCCGATTTGCGGAAAGTGTCCACATCGTTGGTCCCCACCGCATAGCCTATCCCCATGATTGGCCCCATTAGCGGCGAAATAAGCATGGCGCCTATAACCACCGGTGTGGAATTGGCATTCAGACCCACAGAAGCTACCATGATGGAGAAAATGAGTAGCCAGGCCGTATGACCTCTGAAAGGAATGTTTTCCAAAATGGTTTGCCGGGTAAATTCTTTATCGGCCACGCGGCGGATGTTGAACAAATTGCGCAAAAAATCGATGGCCGCTTGCCAAAACTCCTTAAATTCCTTGTAGAGGCTTCGTTTCTTGCGTTCTATATGTTTTTCTTCCAGTTGGTCGCGTTTGTTCACCCTGAATTTTTTACAACGAACTTAATGTTTTTTTTCCGGACGGGCAAATTTGTAATGTGAGGAAGAAAATCAAGCGCGCCGTAATATAATAGGAAAGCAATAAAAAAACCGCTTCGAAATTCGAAGCGGCCGGGAAGGTACCTGGGGTGGGAATCGAACCCACACTCCCTCATCGGGAACCGGATTTTGAGTCCGGCGCGTCTACCAATTCCGCCACCCAGGCGTCTTTGCGGATGCAAAGATATAAAAG
>JAADEB010000148.1 GCA_013153655.1 Chlorobiota bacterium | reverse complement strand
AGAAAAATATACAGGGCAACGCAAACCAAGGCACACATAAAACCCGTTAAAAGCGTAGTGTACCACTAAAAACAATGTTATTGGTATTCAGTGGGTTATGCTTATTTTGGGCCAAGTTGGGTTAACGATTGCACGGTTTAACGATTCAACAGAAAATCCCCCTCTCTTCAACATTTCAACAATTCAACTATTCAACAAAAAACCCACGTTTCCCATTCTCCATTTCCCGTGCCACGAAAAAAGCACCGGTCATCCGTCACCGGTCCCCGGTCCCCGGTCTCCATCTATTCAACCCTTCAACAATTCAACTCTTCAACAGAAATTTCGATTTAACGATTGGCCGATTTAACGGTTTAACAGAAACCAAATCCCAATTCCCGTTATACCTCAAATGACAAAACCAAAAATTAATTAACTTTGAAACAAAGGATTCATTATGAAGCAACAGGCAACAGGCGGAAAGCTTATCGTGCTGTCGGCGCCGTCGGGTAGCGGCAAAACCACTTTGGTACGTCGCTTGATGCAAGACCCGGAATTGAATTTGGCCTTTTCGGTTTCGGCTACATCGCGGCCGCCACGTTCCGGGGAAATACACGGCGAACATTATTATTTTCTGAGTCCGGAGGAATTCAGGCAAAAGATCCGGGAAAACGCCTTTGTGGAATGGGAAGAAGTGTATCCGGATCATTTCTACGGCACATTGAAATCGGAGGTGGAAAGGCTGACCGCCGCAGGAAAAAACGTCATTTTCGATATCGATGTCAAAGGGGGTATGAATATCAAGAAAATGTATCCCGGGCGTACGCTTTCGGTTTTTGTACAAGCGCCCGGCATGGACGAACTGGAAAAACGCCTACGAAGCCGGGGAACCGAATCCGAAGAAAAAATCCGCCTGCGCTTGGGTAAGGCACGTGAGGAATTACAATTTGCACCCCGGTTTGACGTGATTATCGTCAACGACAGCCTCGACAGGGCTTTGGACGAACTCACGGGAATTATTCGTAACTTTATTAATGCCAAATCCTAAGGTATGACCAAAAAAGAAAAAATCGGATTGTTTTTCGGCAGTTTCAACCCCATTCATATCGGGCACATGATCCTGGCCAATTTTTTTGCCGAACATACCGATTTGGATAAAGTACGCTTGGTGGTAACTCCTCAGAATCCCCATAAGCAACGCCAAAATCTCCTGGAAGATTATCACCGGCTTTATATAGCCCGCCTGGCCGCCGAACCTTATCCCAAAATCGAAGTTTCCACCGTGGAATTCGACCTGCCTCAACCCAATTACACCATCATTACCCTGTCGCATTTATCGGACATGGAACCCGGAAAGGAATTTGTCCTGCTCATGGGCGAAGACAATTTGGTAAGCCTGCCCAAATGGCGTAATTACGAGAAAATTTTGGAAAATTATCACATCTACGTCTATCCCCGCAAGGTGCCGGTGGATTCGCCCCTTAAAGATCATCCCCGGGTTTTTTATTTGGAAACGGCACCCATTATCGAAATATCGGCTTCCCAAATCCGCAAAGACATCCTCGAGGGCAAAAACGTGCGTCCCTTGCTTCCGCCGGAGGTGTATAAATATATACGCGAAATGAATTTTTATAAATCATAAAAACATTGATATGAGAAACATTTTCCGAAAAAGAATTTTCGCAGGTATTATATTGAGCCTTTTCGTATCCTTATCCACGCTTCCGGCCCAAAAGGCGGAATCGCCGGCCGTCAGCGAGTCCGGTATTCGTTTGTATGTGATGCCGCTTCAACTTTTGTCGGTGGAACCCCGTCTTCGAACTGGAATCGAATTTCGTTTAACACCCGATTTTTATCTCAATCTATCTACCGACCTTCATTTTTACGATCCGTCGGAATCCTACGATTTTCTTTCCCGTTACCGGTATTATTTTTTCGAAGCCGAATTCAAGCATTATTACGGTAAGCGCCGTAAGGCCTATTGGTCGTTTTCGGGTTTTATACGGCATCGCCGGGCCATCCGAACCCGGGAAGAATGGTTTATGAATCCAGGAACCGGCATTATCCGGACCGTTCATCAATATGATGTGGACAATTACCGGGCCGGTCTGGCGTTATCCACGGGACGTGTGATCGAATTGGGCAAAAGATTTTATTTGGATCTATATGCGGGCATGGGACCGGTGTATTACCGTTATCGCTACACCTTAACGAATGACGAATTGGCTCCGCCCTTGTACGCTCCTTATTATCTCGATTATCCGTACGGAGGATGTCTGTTTACGGTTGTAAGGCGAAATTTTTGGGGACATCTTTTGGTACCGGCCAATGAAAACGGAATCGGTATGTATGTGAGGGCCGGATTGCGTATCGGCATCAAAGGTTTATAAAAAACGGAGATGAAAGATAATTTTTACTTTTGTCAATCGTTAAAATAAATAATAAAGAGGAAAAAACGCGTTTTGAAGCGGAGGTACACATATGTTTTGATTTTATTTTTGCTGTTGACGGCCGTTCGTTTCATTCGTGTTACATCCGAAATTCCCCTGTTGATTTACGGCGATAGTACCATTTATATGGAATTGGCCGGGAGTTTGGTCAAAGGGGAAGGTTACCGGGTTTGGCTTAACGGGCTCCGGATTCCTTACTTCTTTTTTCCGCCTCAGTATCCGGTGGTGATTGCCGGGATTCAATGGCTGACGGGTATTTCGTCGCCCGTGGAAGCGGCCCGTTGGATATCCTTGTTTTCATTATTGGTGACCCTGGTTTTTATTTATAAAACATTGGAATTGATCGAAATCAATAAGCTTATTATTTTTATTTTCCTTTTTCTTTATGTCAATTCCTGGATTTACCCGCTTTATTATATCGTGCTGTCGGAGCATTTGTTTCTGATGTTTCTGAGCATCCAGCTCTATTTTCTCACACATTGGATCAAGTATCGCCGTCGCCGCGATTTGTTGATAATGGGGGTTTTGTCCGCTTTTCTTTTCCTGACCCGTTATGCGGCTTTGGGGATTATGGCGCCGTTGGCTTTGGTGATTTTTTTACTTTCCCGTAAGAACAGGTGGCGAAATACCCTTATTTATCTGGCCCCTGCGGTGCTGGCCATGGTGGTTTGGCATGGCTTGGCCTCGGTTCATACCGACGGATTCTACGGTCGCCGGCCGGGCTGGCATCCTCCGGGAACGGAACATCTACGCAGCCTGTTCATCACTGCGGTCAATTGGTTTACCCCGGGGCTGACACGCCTTTTGTTCATTCCGCTAGTTGTGTTGCTGTTGTATATTTTCATTTTTCGCCGGCGTATTTCGTTGCGGCGTCTTATTGAGGGCGGAACTCTCTATCCGGTTGTTCTCGGCTTCTTGGCATTTTCTTATTTGCTGTTCATCCTGTTGACCATCACCTTTTTCGACTACACCACTCCTTTGGACAATCGCATGTTGGCGCCTTTTTATATGTTCGGAATGGTCATTTTTGCCTGGCTGATTCGCTACGGAATGCCCTACAAATGGCAATGGCCCGTTCTGGCGATTCTTTTGCTTTCCCACGCCGTTTACGGGTATCGCGACACTTCGCAGCGCTTGCGTCATCAATTGGTTTGGCGCCATATTACTTCGCCCGGATTAAAGGAATTCGTACGCCACAGCGGCACCAAGATTTATTCCAATGCCAAGGATATCATTCATCCCGTTACTTCCGATTACCGTTACCTCTATGATCTGCCGTGCCGTTACGATAGAATGAGTTTGGAACCTTCACCGGAATACCGGAGCCGCTTGGCGGAGATTCGCCGGGAAATCGAACGGGGTGAGGCCAGTGTGATTTTTTTTGATGACCTTTCGCAGCGTGATTTCGAAGTGCCCAAATCCGAATTGTTGGAGATTTTCCAAGGCCTGCCCATGTATGAAATTCCCGAAAACAGGACCATTATTTTTTCCCGCATTTACCCGTTGGCGAATCATGAAACCGGCGCCAAAATCCCTTAAAATCTCCGGGGGTTTTTTCTACCTTTGTTCCAAACACGGTTTTTATGAAGATAGCCCTTGCTCAAATCAATGTGATTATAGGTGATTTTGAACGGAATTTCGAGAAAATCGCATCCTACGTCAAAAAGGCCGAAGCGGAGAATGCCGACTTGATTGTTTTTCCCGAACTTACGGTAACGGGATATCCGCCACGTGATTTTTTGGAGTTCAAGGATTTTGTTCGCCGGGCTCACGAAACGGTGGAACGCCTCAAACCTCTTTCTCACCAAACAGGCATTTTGATAGGCCTGCCAACGGTCAATCCGCGAATCGAAGGGAAAGATCTCTACAATTCGGCCGTTTTGCTCTACGGGGGCAAAGAAGTTTTTCGCCAACACAAAACCCTGCTTCCCACATACGATATCTTCGACGAAGCACGATATTTTGAAGAAGCCACTTCGTGGCAGACGGTGGATTTCAAAGGTATGCGCCTGGCCGTTACCATTTGCGAGGATCTTTGGAACCTGGGCAACGAAAATCCGCTCTACACGGTGAATCCCATGGACAAATTGGCACGGCTGGACCCTGATCTGATTGTCAACCTTTCGGCATCCCCTTTCGATTATTTGCATGCACGGGAAAGAATTCGCGTTTTGCGGGCCAACGTAAAAGCCTACGGCCTGCCGATCGTTTATGTCAATTATGCCGGCGCTCAAACCGATTTGGTTTTCGACGGCGGTTCCCTGGTCATGGATCCCCAAGGGTATATACGTCTCGAAATGCCTTTCTTTACCGAAGAATTGGCCTTTTTCGACACCCGGGATTTTGCACAACCCGCAGGAGATGCCGAACGCTCCAAGGAAAAAATCCCCCTCATCCATGACGCGTTGGTTACGGGCATACGCGATTATTTCGGCAAAATAGGTTTCCGGTCGGCTATTTTGGGCCTTTCCGGAGGAATCGATTCGGCCGTGACCGCCGTCCTGGCCGCCGAAGCCTTGGGTGCGGAAAAGGTAACCGCCTTGTTGATGCCTTCGCCTTATTCGTCCGAACATTCGGTAACGGATGCCTTGGCTTTGACCGAAAACTTGGGCATGCCTCATCACACCTTGCGCATAGACGAACCTTTCCGGGAGGTTCTGGCACAACTGAAACCCTATTTCGGCAACCGTCCGTTCGATGTAACCGAAGAAAACATACAACCGCGATTGAGAATGATTTATCTGATGGCTTTTTCCAACAAATTCGGACATGTATTGCTCAACACCAGCAACAAAAGCGAATTGGCCGTGGGCTACGGCACCCTCTACGGCGATTTGGCCGGCGGACTTTCGGTGTTGGGGGATGTGTATAAAACCGATGTTTTTCGCCTGGCCCGGTACATCAACCGTCATAAGGAAATCATTCCCCGGTCCATTATTCGCAAACCTCCTTCGGCCGAATTGCGTCCCGGACAAAAAGACACGGATTCGCTTCCGCCTTATGACCAATTGGACCCCATTCTCTACCATTATATCGAAGAACGCATGGGACCGGACGAAATCATCGGGCGGGGCTATGATGAGGTCTTGGTGCGCCGGGTGTTGAAAATGGTCAACAGGAATGAATTCAAGCGTTATCAATTGGCGCCGGTGATTCGCGTTTCGCCGAAGGCTTTCGGAATGGGACGCAGGATGCCTATTGTGGCCAAGTATTTGGATTGAGGGGGATTGTTGTTGAATCGTTACCGGTAATTTCTGTTGAACAGTTGAATGGTTGAAGAGTTGAATGGACTTGTTAAACCGTTAAATCGTGCAATCGTTAAACCGGGGATAATTGTTGAAAAGTTGAAGAGTTGAAAAGTTGAATAGATGAGACGGATGACCGGTGACCGGTGCTTTTTCGGGACACAGAAAATGGAGAATGGGAAACGTGGTTTTTATTGTTGAAGAGTTGTCGCAGACTCGTGTCGAGAAAAGCTGAGCGAAGCGAAGTCCCGAATGTGATTTTCTGAGAAATCCGCAGGATGAGCTATGAAAATCTATATCAAGATTGAACAATTGAAGAGGAAATAATAAAAAAATCAGATATCTTTTTGTACCAAGTGTGAAAAATATTTAGTTTTACATCAACTGCTTATTTTTTTTATTTGTAATTCAATTTTTTGGTTTATTTGTTTTAAAAGAAGTTTATATATTTAGTAAAGAGAAATTTATTAAAATGAATCCTTTAAAATTTGATGCCCGAAAAGAAGGAGACTTATTTACTTATCATTTTCATCCTAAGAAATCTGAACGCATCATCGGCAAAGAAGAAGGATTTTCAGCAAACGAAACACTTTGGCAAAACTGGTTGAAAAATAATAATCTTCCCGAAATATTTCGAAGATACAATATTGGCGCCTTTTCGGTTGGAGAAAATATTTTACTTTACATACTCATCATTTATGAATTGGCCGGAAAGCAAATTCTTTTGGGAACAGGTATAGATGAAACAGAATTCACTGGTATAAAGTTAAATAGAAATCCCAAACTTATAAAATGGGAATACCATTTGGAACATATTGGAGAAGTTATTAGGCGTATAGGATTTGTAAGACCTAAAAGTCCCTTAATTGACAAAAATTTAAATCATATCCACCCATACAAAATAAATATTTTTCATCTGGATTATTTTGGTGCTTTGGCCGATTTTTTAAAACCGGGATTTGATGCTTGCTATCATTTATCTAATTTTTATATCACGGAAAATAATAAACATATTATTAATCCACTGGCAGATGATCGAAAACCGGAATTGGAACATTTACTTACGAATAAAGACATTTTCATAGGCCTTTTTATCGGCGAAGATGAAGGTTTTCATGATTATTTTTTTATAGCTTCCAAAATCGATCTTTCCGGAAAACTAACTCAGATTAGTAGAAAGATAAATGACTTTGCCAAATATTATATACACCGGATTCAAACTTTACGAACAACAAAGGAAATGATTAAAACCATCGAAAAAGGATTAAATGATTTCGACTTAAATATTTATTGAGAAGATTTTTTACGTTGTTCTATTTTGACTATGTCAATGAAATTAAATTATTCATCATGATATTATTTTCGCGGCTTCAAGTGGTAATGGCAACTTTATTTTCATCCGTTAATATTCCAAACTTAGCTAAAAATTCCAGAGGATAAAAATAATTTTTGCGGGAATAATATGGTCAAAGCGTTCGGTTCCTACTGCAAACCCAAATGCTCTTTTTTTTTACAAATGGTATTCATTCCTAAGCCGAAAACAAATTCCTCATATATATTTATCTTTGAACTTAATCCCATGCCATGAACTCTTTTTTCAGCCTTAAACGTCCCCGTTCGCCATGGATTGATCTTATGGTCATGCTGCTAACCGCTTTTTTGTCGGCAGCTTTTATGCACGGACGAATTTCATGGGAATTTTTTGTCATCGTTTTATGGGTGGGTGGTACTTATTTTCTACTAATAAAGCAAGATCTTTCTCCCGAAGGCAGGGTCATAAAAGGCTTCCCTTCGCTAATTATTCTTCTGCTGGCGTTATGGAGTTTGTTTCGCCATCCCGGTATTCATCTCATCAATAAGTTTTGGGACAATATGATCCAAGCATTCCTCATGTTGTACATGTTTTTCGTTGTCATAGCGCGGATTAAATACATTATCATCGGTATCCTTTCTTTGTTTAAAAAAATAGAAATAAGACCCTCTGACATACGAACCCATCCCATGGACATACTTACGGACCTCTATGCCTCCTTCACCGGTTGGATGCTTTGGGTAATGGCCATGATTATTCTGGGTGCCCGCCGGTATATACACAACGAGCCCTTCCGGGTGTTTGCTCCTTTGCATCATGTGGTTTTTGTTTTGACTGTTGCCTTTATTTTTTATTATTATTTCAAAGCCCCGGTGATCAAATCCCGTGAAAGGTCGCACTATTGGCTCCCATTATCGAGCCTTTTTATATTGGCTTGGATGTCATTGTATCTTTTCACCTAATTGCTGCCATCCGACACCAAAATTTTTCCATTCAACAAGGAGACCGGATAAATAGCGTCGCTACAAAATCGTCAAAAAAATTAGAAACATCTGTGATATCTGTATTATCTGTGCCATCTGCGTCCAAAAAAAACGTTTTCCATTTTTCGTTTAACGAATAAAATACCGCTCATCGGCCAATATTATCTTATTTAACGATTGGACGATCTCACGATTTCTACATTTAACCCGATAAACATCTATTTAAACAACTCCCTCAATTCGTCCAAACTAATGGTTTTCAGAAGGTTTTCCTCGGCTTGGATGAGATTGTCGGCAATATGGCGTTTTTTGGATTGGAGTTGCAGGATTTTTTCTTCTACCGTATCCTTGGCAATCATGCGGTAGGCAAACACGCTTTTGTTTTGACCGATACGGTGGGTGCGATCAATGGCCTGGGTTTCCACCGCCGGGTTCCACCAAGGGTCCACAAGATATACGTAGTCGGCGGCCGTAAGATTGAGGCCGGTTCCTCCGGCTTTGAGGCTTACGAGGAACACACGCATATCGTCCAGGGTTTGGAAATCGTGGACCGCCTTTTTGCGTTGCGACGAAGAGGTTTTACCGTCCAAGTATGCATAACGTATTCCCAGGCGGTCCAGTTCGCTGCGAATCAGTTGAAGCATTTTCACGAATTGGGAGAATACCAGGATTTTATGTTGCGCGGTTTTGCGGGTAATATGTTCCACCAACACTTTGATTTTGGCGGGAGTTTGGCGATAGTCCACGTCATCGATCAAGTTGGGAGCATCGCATATCTGTCGCAGGCGGGTAAGGGCTTCCAGCACTTGTAATTTGGATTTTTCCAATCCCTCGCTTTCGATTCTGTGGAGCAATTTATCCCGGTAGGTTTTCAAATAGCTTTCGTAGATGCGCCTTTGTTCGGGTTCCAATTCGCAGTATAGCACATCTTCGGTTTTGGGCGGCAGGTCGCTAGCTACCTGTTCTTTGGTTCGGCGGAGGATGAAGGGACGAATCATGCGATTCAGTTCGGCGGCTACCAGGTCGTTGGCTTCCTTGTCGATGGGGTTGGCAAAATGGGTGCGAAAATGTTGCATACTGCCAAAGAAGCCGGGATTAACGAACTCCATTTGAGCATACAGGTCGAAAGTGCTGTTTTCCACGGGTGTTCCGGTCATGGCAATGCGGTTGCGTGCTTTCAGCAGGCGTGCCGCCTTGTAGCGAAGCGAGGCGGGATTTTTGATGGCTTGCGATTCGTCCAATACCACGTAATTGAAATCGTAATCTTTGAGCATTTCCATATCCCGCACCATGGTGCCGTAGGTGGTGATAATCAGGTGATATTTGTCAAAAACGGATACATTCTTGGCTCTGTCGGGTCCGTAAAGGAAATAGGTTTTTAATGAAGGCGCGAATTTTTCGATTTCCTTTTGCCAATTGAAGAGCAAGGTGGTGGGCACCACGATCAGGTTGGGTTGTTTGTTTTGATTGGCCACGTATTGAAGGAATGTGAGCACTTGCAGGGTTTTACCCAAACCCATATCGTCGGCCAGGATCCCACCCCATTGCATATCGTGCAGGAAGCGCAACCATTTGAAGCCTTCCTTTTGGTAGGGACGCAGGCGGGCTTTGATTTGTTTAGGCACCCGCACCCTGCTTATTTCTTTTACGGATTCAAGGCGTTGGCGCTTGCGGGCGATTTCTTCCAGAATTTGTTCGTTGTCAATTCGGTCGAACAGTTCGTCGATAATAGCAAAGCGTGTTTTGGAGATACGCACCCGGTCCTTTTCCACCCGTCCGTGACGGAAATATTTTTCCAGGCGGTAAAACCATTCTTCGGGTAATATACCTACGGAGCCGTCTTTGAGGCGAATGAATTTTTCCTTGCGTAATACGGCTTTTTTTAATTCCGACAGGCTGACCGTATGCGGGCCGAATTTGACTTCAATATTCACATCAAACCAGTCGATTCCCGATGACAAGGAGGTGTGGACAGTGCCTTTGTAGGGCGAATAACGAAAACTCTTCAAATCCTTGATGCCGTAAATTTCCACATCCTGCTTGTTGAGCTTATCGAAAAATTTGTAGAACCAAAGATCTTTAATGAATTCCTCCACCGGAAGCATGAAGTAACCCAGATGTTTTTGTTGCTCGAATTCAGGATGCAAGGCGGCCACTTGATCCAGGAAATGTTGTTCCAATTCTTTGTTGCGTTCGTATTCTGTTATGGTCTCTGTTTCGGGATCGTAGGTCAGCGGATTTCCTTTTAGACTGAGTGATACGGCTTCGTTGTTGTCGTACACCACCCGTGGCTCGATACGAATCATGCCGTCGTCTTCGCTCAGGTAGATTTGTTCGGTTTTATAATCGGAGCGGATAAGGCGGCGGCGAAAGGCTTGGCGGGTGATATCGAATGTGATATGCGCCGATAAAGGGCGGATAAATTCCTCGAAAACTTCTTTTTTCATCTTAAACGGAGCCAGAATTTCCCGGCCTATAGTTGTCAGAAATTCGAATTCCCGCAATGAATCCAGATGATAATACTTGTCATTGTAGGAAAAAATATATTGATAAGCCTTTAACCCGGGATCCAAGGGATTTATTTCCTTATTATCAATTTTCAACATGGGTTGCAGACGCAAATATTCTTTGGTTTTATTCACGTGAACAATTACCGAAGCGGTCTTTTCGGCAAGCCGGATATCCGAAATATGTTTTTTGGAAATATTTTCCCAGATAAAACTATTATGATAACCATAAACGAATTTTTTGCCGGCAAGTTTTTGGAATATGTGGCGTGAAAGGCTGAAATGGTCGGATGCTCTGTTGTAGCGTTGAATCAGATCGATTAGATTTTTATCATCTTCTTCCATGTACACTTCTTCATCGTTGGAGGGGATGAATATTTCCAAGCGGTTGATCAAACGGGTTTCCGCTTTGTTGGGTTTACCGGTAATGACCCGGTAGGTGTAAGCCGGTTCCTCCGGGTCTCTTTCCTCCGGTGGAATCAGTTGAATCATATAGCCGATACGAAGCGGACGGTTTTTGAAATTCGCCGGCACAACGGGTGTTTCGGAACCGGTATTTATTTGTTCCACAGCCTTCCGGACGGCTTTTTTTATAATGGGAAAGTAGTAAGGCGCATCTTCTTTTATAACCACCATCATTCCTTCCTTCTCCACAAAGTTGAATTTTAGAAATAGATCGAAATCTTTCGCCGGAACATGTAGTTTTTCTCCCATTTGACGTTTCACTTCTTCCCGGCGATTGAAGTAAAGGTCCAACATTTCGGGAGTGGTCCCGGCTATTTTCAACAATACATAAGCTTCGGAAGGTTTTAGTTTGTCTTTGGGGACTTTTGCTTTTTCGGTAGCGGTTACCCACATCTTGCCGTCTTTCCGGAAAATTCTCACCACGGGATTTCGGGTAAAATAGGAATCGCTTTTTAAATAAAAAAGTATTTCATCTTCGAGAAAATCCACCCGGATTATTTTATAAAAAGTAGAGTTTAACCAATCTTCCGAAACGGGATCCAACAGCTCTTGAACACCTTCCCGGGTGATTCTTTTATAAGCCTTTAATTCCAATGGCTCGCTCTCACGGCCTTTATTATCGGGGACGGGGTTATGATTGATGATATGGTTTTTGAGGTAAAGCAAAGCGGCGGTTTCGTGCGGACAAAGGGGCGTATCGATGTAATCGCAGTTGCAGAAATGTGTAAATTTTTTCTCCCCGCTCCATTTTATCCGCACCATATATTCCTCCTTGTCCTTTACGGTAAAAAACCAGGTTTGATATCTTTCTTCATGTTTCAGGAAATTTACAGCACCATTGAGATACAGACCTTCCCCTTTACTGCGGCTGTATTTGTTGGTGGCGGCTTTGATATAGCGATCGATAAAACGGGATTCGGAAATTTTTTTCTTAGACATACCGGTAGGAACAAATATTTATGAATGACAAAAATATAGCAATTTTCCGAAGCGCCCGAAACGATTTTAAAAATTTTCTTTTAAAGAGTTGAATTCAATGGAATTAAATACGGAAGCTTCCTTTTCGTTTACATAAACACAAAATATCTTTGTTTTGGTATGTTGGTTTTTAAAATAGATAAAGATTAGTCCCCTGGATGGGTTTACCGGGGATGGGATAGCTCGGATAAGGGGTTCGTTGTTAAATTTTCCAATCATTCATCGAAGGCTTTTTCATTATTCGATCATTATTTTTTTCAATCTAATTTATTCCCTTTTTCTTCTTTTAGAGTAAGGAATAATTTGGCGGAATTTTTGAGGAAGTTTCGATTATTCGCGAACTTTTATCACATCATGAAGGAATAGAGGTCGGATAAGCCAAAAAATGACGGGTGGGGGCAAAAACGGCCGGCGAATTTTGTATCTTCCCATACGAATCGAGCGGTTATGGACAACACGGAATTATTGATTTCGCAATCGGCTTTGTTGCACAATTTGGACGTGATACGAAAGGCGGCCGGAGGTGTGCGCATATTGGTCAACCTGAAAGCCGACGCCTACGGATTGGGTGCCGCCTTGCTGGGTTCTTTTCTGGACGGGCGGGTGGATTATTTTTCCGTGGCACAGGCCGGGGAAGGCTTGCGGCTCAGGGAAGCCGGGGTGCGGGGTCCGGTGATGGTGTATCAACCGCCGGTGGAACCGGACGAGGCTTTTTTCCGGGCGCGCTTGGAACCGGTGTTGTACGATTCCGGCCAGGTGCGGCATTACGACAAGGTGATGACTTCCTTGGGCTTGCGGGATTATCCGGTTCATGCCAAACTGGACACGGGCATGCGTCGCAGCGGTGCGGATTCCTCCGCTCACCGGCGGTTGGCGGAAGCCATTCACCGGGCAGGAAGCATGCGGCTCGTGTCGGTGTTTTCGCATTTGGCGGCGGCGGACGACCCTGCGGAAGATGCCTTTACACGGCAGCAGATTTCCACTTTCCGGGAAATGTTGGCGATATGGCATGGGCTTTTTCCCGGCGTATGGGCGCATTTGGCCAACACGGCGGCTATTTTCCGCTTTCCGGAAGCGCATTTCCAAATGGTGCGACCGGGTATTTCCCTCTACGGTTTCCATACCCTGATGGACCGGGCACCCGGTTTGCGGCCGGTGGCGGAATGGCGGGCGCGCATCGCCATGATCAAAAAGGTGCGCACGGGCGATACGGTGGGGTATAACCGTCGCTACCGGGTGGAGCATGACATGGATTTGGCCGTGGTGCCGGTGGGTTATGCCGACGGATTGCGGCGCAAGCTCGGAGAAGCGGGTATTGCTTTTCGCCGGGAAGATTGCCGCCTGCCGGTAGTAGGGCGTATCAGCATGGACATGACCACGGTGGCCATTCCCGATACCTGCCGGCTAAGCCGGGGCGATTGGGTGACGGTGATGGACGGCCGGGATGTGCAGGAATGGGCGCGCTTGTTGGATACCATTCCCTACGAAATACTCACGTCGTTGGGCCGGCGGATTCCGCGAAAATGGGCGCCTTGATTTTTGTAGGGCACGGGTTTTGATTATCTTTACCCTAAAATATGGAATTATGAGAAAAATCTATTTGTTTTTGGCAATGGCCGTGGTGTTGGCGGCCTGCGGTTCGGGCAAGAAGATTAACAAGCTCATCGGCGAAGGCAAATACGACGAAGCCATTGACCTGGCCGTAAAAAAATTGCAGAAAAAACGCAACGAAAAATCGGCGGATAAATACGTATTGCTCCTGGAAGAAGCCTTTGCCAAGGCACAGGAGCGCGATTTGAATCAAATCGAGAGATGGAAAAAGGACAACCGGCCGGATAAATGGGAAAAAATTTACGAATTGCTGGTGAAGGTTAATTTGCGCCAGGAAAAAATCCGTCCGTTGTTGCCGCTGCGGGTGGTGCGCCAAAACCGCCAAGCAAGGTTCGACCTGCGGGATTATACGGAGGCCACCATTCGTGCGCGACAGCATTATGCGGAATATCTATACAACGAAGCCAAACGCAAAATGGCGCAAAACAACCGCCAAGCCTATCGCGAAGCCTACGAAATGCTGGACAAACTCAATTTCCTGCAACCGGGATATCGCGACACGGAACGCCTGATGCAAACGGCTTTGGAACGCGGGACCGTAACGGTGGGCATCAAAATCGAGAACAAATCGGACAAGGTGTTGCCGCGGCGTTTGGTGGAGGATTTGCTCAGTTTCGACAATTTCGGTACCGATAACTTCTGGACGCGCTATGTGGCCTGGGAAGGCGACGGAAAGAAATACGACTATACGGGTAAATTGATTTTTACGGACATCCAAATCAGTCCGGAACGGGAGCGCGACAAGGAAATCATTCAGGAAAAAGAAATCGTGGACGGTTACCGTACGGTACGCGATTCGTCGGGGCGTCAGACCAAAGTGCCGGTGTACCGCAAGGTGCAGGCGCGGGTGCATTTGTACCAACAGTTGAAGGAAGCCTTGGCCAAGGCGCGGGTGGAATTCTACAATCCGCATACGGGGCAATTGTTGTTCAACCGTCCCTTGGAAGCGCATTACGTTTTCGATCACCGTTTTGCCTCCTACACGGGCGACAAGCGGGCCTTGGACAAAGAGGTGTTGGAATACACGCAAAACAAGCGGGTACCTTTCCCGAGCAACGAGCAAATGGTGTATGACGCCGGCATGGAAATTAAGGCGAAGTTTTACGACATATTGCGCGGGGCGGAATTTCCGTAAAAATTTGTTTGGGAATTAAAAAAATGAGTATATTTGCACGCGCTTTTTGAAAAGACCGACCCGGTAGCTCAGTAGGTAGAGCATCTCCCTTTTAAGGAGAGGGTCCTGAGTTCGAGCCTCAGCCGGGTCACTCACACCCAACCGCGCACGTGGCGGAATTGGTAGACGCGCTAGGTTGAGGGCCTAGTGGCCGTAACAGGCCGTGCAGGTTCAACTCCTGTCGTGCGCACATTGTTTTATGAAGAAACCGCCTTTTTTTTAAGGGCGGTTTTTTTGTTGCCGGCTTACAAGATTTGGGGTTTAGATTGTAATTTAACTTTGGCCTTAACTTTAACTAAATCAAGCCATTAGCTATTAGCCGTTAGCTGTTAGCGGATTTAGGATTTTCCCATAGGGATCCCTTCGGGAGGGTTTTAGGAATTGGCTTTTTCTGTTAAATTGTTATACCGTTCAATCACCGTGTCAGCCTCAGGCGGAAAGTAATCCCCTACTGCATAATGAGGTAAGTCTTCAAACCGTCATTGCGAACGAAGTGCTGTATCCGCCTCAGGCGGGAAGCAATCTCCCCCAACATAATGAGGAAAGTCTAATAAGCACGTATCACGTCTCACAGAAGGAGATTGCTTCGCTTCACTTTGTTCCGCTCGCAATGACCGGACAAATCATCCGTCACCGGTCATCCGTCTTCACCAGATTATGGATGGCATTCCCCCCCTACACAATCCCCTGTGCCAGCATGGCGTCGGCCACTTTGATAAAGCCGGCGATGTTGGCGCCTTTTTTGTAGTCGATATAGCCGTCGGGGCGGAGGCCGTATTTTTTGGTGTTTTCGTGGATGCTGTGCATGATACGTTGGAGATGGCGGTCCACTTCTTCGGCGCTCCACGGCAGGCGCATGGCGTTTTGGGTCATTTCCAGACCGGACACGGCCACGCCGCCCGCATTGGCGGCCTTACCGGGCACGTAGATGAGGCGGTGACGTTGGATATAGTCCACGGCCTCACCCGTAAGGGGCATATTGGCGGCTTCGATGACGGCCAGGACGCCGTTGGCCACCACGTGGCGGGCGTCGTTGATATCGAATTCGTTTTGGGTGGCGGCGGGAATGGCGATATCGGCTTTGCGTTCCCAGGGTTTGCGGCCCGGGAAGAACGCCACTCCGTAGCGCTCGGCATAGGGTTGTACGATATCTTGGTTGGAGGCACGGAGGCGGAGCATATAATCCACCTTTTCGCCGGTGATGCCGTCGGGATCGTAGATATAGCCGTCGGGACCGGAAAGGGTGACCACCCGGCCGCCCAGGTCGTTGACTTTCTTCACAATGCCCCAGGCCACATTACCGAAACCGCTGACAAGGACGGTTTTGCCGGTTATTTTTTCACCCGTTTCGTTCAAGG
This sequence comes from Chlorobiota bacterium, assembly GCA_013153655.1. Lineage (GTDB taxonomy): Bacteria > Bacteroidota > Bacteroidia > Flavobacteriales > Flavobacteriaceae > JAADED01. Next base: position 4,346 of record JAADEB010000148.1, on the reverse strand, counting down.
CCGCTTGGGCAAAGTACACCACCCCGTAGCCGGTGGCTTCGGGACGAATGAGCGACCCGCCCCACGAAAGACCTTTGCCGGTGAGTACGCCGGTGAATTCGTTACGTAATTTTTTGTACATACCGAACAAATAACCCAATTCGCGGCCGCCTACGCCGATGTCGCCGGCGGGCACGTCGGTATGGGGGCCTATGTGGCGAAAGAGTTCCTGCATGAAGGCTTGGGCAAAACGCATGATTTCGGCGTCGGATTTGCCTTTTGGACTGAAATCCGAACCGCCTTTTCCTCCACCCATGGGCAAGGTGGTAAGCGCATTTTTGAAAGTCTGTTCGAAACCGAGGAATTTGAGGATGCTCAGGTTTACCGAAGAGTGAAAGCGCAATCCGCCCTTGTAGGGACCGATGGCCGAATTGAATTGCACGCGGTAGCCGCGGTTGATTTGCAACCGGCCTTGGTCGTCCGTCCAGGGTACACGAAACATGATCACGCGTTCGGGTTCGATCATGCGTTCCAGCAGTTTGTGACCTTTGTATTTGGGATGTTCCTCGATAAAGGGGATGATGGTTTCGGCCACTTCCTTGACGGCGGCCAGGAATTCGTCCTCATGGGGATTTCGTTGGCGGGCATAGGCCATAAAATCCGCGAGGCGTTTTTCGTATGAAGTGTTCATTTGTCTGTTAATTGGTCATTTAATCCGGCAAAAATACATTTTTAAGTGAAACGAAAGTGGAAGATGTTTTGTTAAATCGTGAAATCGTTGAACCGGTATTTTAACATTAACTGTTTTAGGGAGTTAGGATTTGGGGTTTGGTTTTTTTGACATTAACTTTAACCTTAATTTTAACTAAATCAAATAGTTATCCTTGTCATTCCGAAGGAGTTTACGACTGAGGAATCTCTTTGTTTTGTTGAACCGTTAAACCGTTAAATCGTGGAACCGCGCAATCGTGAAACCGATGATTTCTGTAAATCGTTAAATCGTTTTTTACTTTAGCCTTAATGTTAACTTTAACTAAGTCAATTCGTTATCTGTTCATATGGCTATTTCACTAAAACATACCGTTTCCCGTTCTTCGCTCCACGTTTCCCGGAAACACTTTCTCCTTCTCCTTTGACCTTGTCCCTTTTTTTTAGCGTTAAACCGTTAAATTGATTAATGGTTCTGTAACTTTTTATCACGTTTACCGTTTACCTTTTTACCTTTTCCGAAAATACTTTCTCCTTGTTCCTTTCACCTTTTACCTCTTATTTGAGCGTCAAATCGTTGAACCGGTTAATGCTGTTGATGAGTTGAATAGACCGGTAACCGGTACGGTCATTCTCTCATAAGGATCTTGCGGATGAGGAAGAACGACGATCTGTTCTGCGCCTGAAAAAGTTCTGATTTTACTTCGGAAAATTTATTTCGGGAACGAATCGCCTTTTGATAAAGGGAAAATATGGAACAAGAAACATTATTTTTATTGATGGATTAGGCATTTGAGGGGATTCCTTTAAATAAATAGAAACCGAAAATCAATTTATTTCATCAAGCAATGAAGGAAAAATACATGAATAAGGGCGGCTCGTGGGAGACCTTTTTCGAATTTGCATAAAAATAAAGATATTTTTTATGGATTTCCAAGAAATAAGTTGAGAGAATGCTTGATTGAAATAAAAAAGACCTTTCGCAGAAGGAGTTCCGTATTTTTTTGTATTATTAACATCCGAAAACCCTAACCGAGCGTGTTATGAACAAACGAATTGTGCCGGTGGACATTTTCCGGGGGCTGACCATCGCCTTGATGATCATTGTGAACAATCCCGGGAGTTGGAGCCACATTTTTCCGCCCTTGGAGCATGCCGAATGGTTCGGTGTAACGCCTACGGATTGGGTGTTTCCGTTCTTCCTGTTTATCGTGGGAACATCCATTGCGCTGGCCTACCACAACCGGCCTACGGACAACCTGAAAACCTATTGCCGCATTGTGTCGCGGACATTGAAATTGCTGTTCCTGGGATGGTTTTTGGCGGGTTTCAAATGGACCTGGCCATTCTTCAAGTCCTTGGACCACCTGCGCATACCCGGCGTGTTGGTGCGTATCGGTGTCGTGTTCTTCTTTGCGGCGCTTATTTATTTGCTCTTTAAATGGATGTGGAAAAAATGGGGCATGGGCATCGCCTTGGCTTTTCTCATCGGCCTGATTGTGGTGGACCTGGTGGGTTATTGGTATGTGATGATCGGCCGCTATGAGCTACAAGAAAGCGCCAATATCGAACAACTGATAGCCGAAAAACTCAACAAAAACGACAACCTGGCTTCCCAAATCGACCGTAAGATACTGGGCGTAAACCACATGTGGTACCATTACGAACCCGATGAAGGCAAATACGTTCGCGGCAATTACGATCCGGAAGGCCTGTTTTCCACCCTGCCGGCATTGGCCACCACCTTGTTGGGTATGATTTTGGGCTTGTTGTTGCTCTATGTGAAAGGCGACATGAAACGGATTATCCTATCGATTATCTTAGGCTTGGTGCTGTTGGGAGCGGCCTTTGCCTGGGAACCCTGGTTTCCGTTTTCCAAAAAACTTTGGACGTCCAGTTATGTGCTCTATATGGCGGGATTGTCGTTTATCTTCTATGCCGTTATACATTTTATATATAATTACATCCACTGGCGCGCTTGGGCGTTTCCGTTTATCGCCTTGGGTATGAATGCCATTGCCATTTTCGTGCTCAACGGATTTATCGAAAAATCCTTCTACATTATCAAAATCAAAGGCAAGGCCATACATTGGTGGATTTATCATTACACTTGGGCGCATTGGCTGGGCGACAACGAGTGGGCGTCATTGGCCTATGCGTTGTCGGTGCTGACTTTCTATATTTGGGTAGCCATATATTTGTACAAGAAAAAGATTTTTATAAAAGTTTGATCGTATGGCATTGAATTATATTTGGGTGGGGTTTTTCCTGATTGCCTTTGCGGTGGCGGTGTTCAAAGCCTTCCTGGCGGGCATGTTCGGTATGGAAACGGATCCGGAGATTTTTACGCGTATCATGGATGCCATATTCGGACGTGCCAAACTGGGTTTTGAATTATCGCTCTATCTGACCGGTGTGTTGGCCTTATGGATGGGCATCATGAAAATAGGCGAAAAGAGCGGGATGATCGATAAATTGGCTTGGGCCGTACGGCCGTTTTTCAGTAAAATTTTTCCCGGCGTTCCCAAGGACCACCCGGCACACGGTGCCATGATGATGAATTTTTCGGCCAACATGCTGGGGCTGGACAACGCGGCCACACCCTTGGGCCTGAAAGCCATGAGCGAATTGCAAAAACTCAATCCCAAAAAGGACACCGCCAGCGATGCGCAAATCATGTTCCTGGTGCTCAACACCTCGGGATTGACGTTGATACCGGTAAGCATCCTGGCCTTGCGGGCGGCACACAAAGCGCCTAATCCCACCGATGTGTTTGTGCCTATTCTGATCGCCACCTTTATTTCCACGCTGGTGGGACTGATGGTGACCATGGCCATACAGTTGAAGAGTTTTATACGTTGGTTGCTTTGGTTATTCCATCCGGTAACTTTGGCTTATTTGGGTTCGGCCATAATGATGATTATAGGTTTGGCCTATTATATTCATGACAAATCTCCCGAAGAGGTGCAACAATTTACGGGATTATTGAGCAATTCCTTGCTGCTGGGCATTATCGTCCTGTTTATTGCAGTGGGTTTCTTTTCCAAGCTCAACGTATATGACGCCTTTATCGAAGGAGCCAAGGGCGGTTTTGATGTGGCGGTGAAAATCATTCCCTACCTGGTGGCCATGCTGACGGCCATAGGGGCGTTTACGGCATCGGGCGCCATGGATTACGTGCTGGACGGTGCGCGGCATTTTTTTGCCATATTTTTTAGCGACACGCGTTTTGTGGATGCGCTTCCCACGGCTTTCCTAAAACCCTTGACGGGCGGCGGAGCACGGGCGGCCATGATCGAGAGTTGGGAACAGTTCGGCGTGGATAGTTTTGTGGGCCATTTGACTTCGGTGTTGCAAGGCAGTACGGAGACCACCTTCTATGTGTTGGCCGTGTATTTCGGTTCGGTGGGGATCAAGAACACACGTTATGCCGTATGGGCCGGACTGGCGGCGGACATAGCGGGAATTATTGCGGCCATTGTGATTTCCTATATATTTTTCGGATATAAGCCGTAAGTTTGTTATATCGGTACTTTAACCTTAACCTTAACCTTAACTAAATCAAATAGTTACCATTGTCATTCCGAAGGAGTTTACGACTGAGGAATCTCCTGTTTCTGTTAAATCGTTAAATCGTGCAATCGTGCAATCGGTCTTTT
>JAADEB010000005.1 GCA_013153655.1 Chlorobiota bacterium | reverse complement strand
ACCGGTCACCGGTCATCCGTCATCAGTCAAAACTATTCCTCGGTTTGACGATTTAACAAAAACTATTCACTAAATCACTATCCTACCAAAAGCACGCATGCTTAATTATTCCTACATTATAACATTTAAAACCATTTTACTCAATTATTAAATTTTTCTATTTTTGTAAAAAACAGCACCTAAACTGACACAAGTTATTTTTCTAAACAATAAAAATAATAAATTAGTCATTAAAAACGTTTGTAATAATTATACCAAATTTATAATAATTAAACCAACCCGTCAAAATCCGTTTATATGAAAAAATATATCTTTTTGTTCGTTTTTTTGGCTTGGCAATTATCCCAAGCGCAGTTCGATCCTTTTTCCGTTCCACAGGCTTCCCGTCCCGGTACGCAAGTACGGTTCGGCGACCGCATCATGAACATTATCCGTGCCGGTGACGCCTATTGGGCTCATCATAATATGTTTGAAAAAAGCAACGGTCTCAAACCGTATGAACGATGGAAATACATGTGGGAAGCTTACGGCAGGGCCAATATTAATCCGGCCGAAAGCTGGTTGGCCGCCGTGGAAGCGGAACAAAGGGCCGGACGTCCCGCCACGGACGACAGCAGCTGGTCGTTGGTTGGGTCCACGTCCTATACCACCAGTGCTTTCGAGGGCAAGGGGCGTATTAATGTGATTGCCGTTGACCCCAACAATGCGCAAGTGATTTATATCGGTGCTCCGGCGGGCGGATTATGGAAAAGTACCGACGGCGGACAAACCTGGACCCCCCTCACCGACCAATTACCCAGTTTGGGAGTTTCGGCCATTGCCATCGACCCCAATGATTCCAATACCATTTACATCGGAACGGGTGACGACGACGCAGGCGTTACACCCTCGTTCGGTGTGTTTAAATCCACCGACGGCGGACAAACCTGGACCCATATATCGGCTTCGGCACAGACATATGTATCGCAAATCCTGATTGACCCTACACAATCCAACAACATTCTTTTCAGTAGCGATGCCGGTATCTACAAATCCACCGATGGAGGACAAACCTGGAACCGTTCGCTAAACCTCTCCGTAAGGGAAATGCGCATGCATCCCACCAATCCGCAAATCGTTTATGCGGTTACGCCTTCTTCCTTCTACCGTTCCACGGACGGCGGAAGCACTTTTACGCGTATCACTTCGGGGCTGACCAACAATGCCAGCCGCCTGGTATTGGACGTTACCCCCGCCGCACCTTCCAAAGTCTACATCCTTGCCGTCAACGGTGCGGATTTTCTGGGTGTGTACATATCCAACGATGCGGGATTGAGCTTTTCCAAAACCGCACAAGACGCGCCTCTTTTGTCCGGACGGCAAAGTTGGTATGACCTGGCCATAACGGTTTCCAATACCGATCCCAATACTATATTCCTTGGCGAAATAGACCTCTGGAAATCCACCGACGGCGGCGATCATTTCCAACATTTCAATAATTGGAACATCATGAACGACCAATATACCCATGCCGATATTCACTTCCTGGAATATTTCGGCGGGAAATTGTATGCCGGTACCGACGGCGGTATTTATGTGAGCAACGACGGAAATGCTTTCTCCCCCTTAAACGACGGCTTGGCCATCAGTCAATTCTACCGTATTTCGGTGTCGAAATTCAATCAAAACGAGAATATCTACGGAGGTCTGCAAGATAATGGCGGTATTGCCGAACAAGCCGACAACAGTTGGAATATCTTCCATGGCGGCGACGGCATGGACAATGCCGTGGATTTGTACAATCCCCGAAAAGGATACAGCTTTATTTATTTCGGTTATTACCTGTACGTAACCGAAGACGGCGGCAGCACCGTTGCCGATGGTTACAACGGACCGGCACGCGGCAATTGGGTAACCCCCTTGGCCATGAATGCCGACAATGAATTGTATGGCGGTTTCCGTAAAGTGTACCGTTTCAATAACGGCTGGCAAGCGGTTACCAACAACAATTTCAACAGCAATATCGAGGTATTGAAATTCGATTATTTGGATCCGGATTTGCTTTATGCCGCCGACGGCGCCAGTCTATATAAAAGTACCGACCGGGGGGCTAGTTTTACTTTATTGCACACCTTCAACCAAAATATTCAAGCCATTGCCATCGATCCCATATCCCACCGGGTATGGGTGGCCGCCTTCGACAAAGTTTATCAATCCGATGACGGACAAAACTGGACCGACATTAGCACCGGCCTTCCGGGCGGTGTTCGTATCAACGACCTGCAATTCCATTATTTCAGTCCCGATAAAACCCTCTATGCCGCCAACGATATAGGGGTTTACCGCCACAAGGATGGTCAAATGTGGGAAGTTTTCCGCAACGGATTGCCGCACACGGTTTGCATGGATTTGGAATTGGAAAACGCCGAAGGAAAATTATGGGTAGGCACCCACGGACGTAGTGTTTGGGTAACGGATGTGCCTTCTTACCTCCCGCTTAACGATGCCGCCCTAAGCCTCAACGATCAAGCTACCATCCAGTGCAACGGCGAACAGGAAGTGCAAGTCGTTTTGACCAACAGCGGGCAAAATGAAATCACCGGCATCGACTACACTTGGACCATCAACAACCAAACCGGCTCGCAAACCTGGAACGGTTCCTTACAATCGGGCGATACAGCCGTCCTCTCCATTCCGCTGAATATAAATACGGATTTGGGCACCGTGGACGGAGAAGTGGAAATCCAATGGGCCAACGATCAAAATCCGAGAAACAACAAAATTCGCTTCCATCATTTGATCAACAAATCCGAAACCAACAATTTCCAATACGATTTCGAAAGCAGTGACCACGAATTGCTTCATTATACCAACACCGGAACCCCCCTTTGGGAACGTGCCGCTCCGGCGGGAAGCACACTCAACACGGCGGCTTCCGGCTCCCTGGCCTACTGCACCGACGCCGACGCTCATTACCCGGACCAAACCCTAGCATACCTCTACCTGCCTTGCCTGGATTTCTCCAACGTGGTATCCGCCGAAATTTCCTTCGATATGAATTTCGATATCGAGGCCGATTACGACGCACTCTACATGGAATTTTCCACCGACGGCGCTTCCTGGCACATATTGGGTAGCACAAACGATCCCAACTGGTATAACAACAATTCCACCATAGGCGTCGGTCCCGGCAATCAATGGAACGGCACCCAAGCCGCCATGACCCGGTACAGCCACGACCTCAACGACCTGGCCGGACAACCCCATGTTTACCTGCGCTTTGTAATGGCTTCCGATGCTTCGGTCAACGGCGAAGGAGCGGTGATCGACAACTTGCAAGTGAATGCACAACTGGGCGTGGACAAACAATCGGCCGCGAGCGCGTTGCAAATATATCCCAACCCGGCCGTCCATACCGTCAACATTCGTTACAAACAACCCGTTCGCCGTATTAAAATCACGGACATGGCCGGTAAAACCGTTCTGAGCCGCTCATTGGCCGCACCGCAAAAGGCTCTCCGTATCGACGTAAGCATGCTTCCCGCAGGAACTTACCTTATCGGAGCGGATGACGGGCAAAATATTCTATATAAGCATTTCATGAAAAAATAGTTCTTGAAAAATGGTCCCGAAAGCCTTATGCCTGCATGCGGGTATAAGGCTTTTCTTTTTTAAATTTCCCCTTAAACCGGGATTGAATAAAAAATTAGCATCTTTGCCCCGTATGAAGAAAAAAATCAATATCATTACGCTGGGATGCTCCAAAAACCTGTTCGACAGTGAACAATTGGCCGCCCAATTGGCACAACAATACCGGGTGGAACACGAAAGCCGGGATGCGGCACCTTATGTGGTGATCAACACTTGCGGCTTTATTCACGATGCCAAAGAGGAATCCATTAACACCATTTTGGAATATGTGGAAGCCAAAAAACGGGGCCAAGTGGAAAAGCTAGTGGTCACCGGCTGCCTCAGCCAACGCTATATGGACGAACTAAAAAGGGAAATCCCCGAAGTGGATGCCTGGTTCGGCAATCATCATTTGAAAGAAGAAACGGCCTTTTTCGGTCTGCCTTTTCGCGAGGATTTGTTATTGGACCGCAAAATGGCCACACCCGCACATTATGCCTACCTTAAAATTTCCGAAGGTTGCGACCGCTCATGTTCCTTCTGTGCCATTCCCGCCATACGGGGGCGCCATGTATCGAGACCAATGGAAGAAATTATCACCGAAGCCGGACGCCTGGCGGCCAAAGGTGTCAAGGAATTAATCCTGATTGCACAAGACCTTACCTACTACGGCCTGGACATCTACGGAAAACGCCGCCTGGGTGATTTGCTCAAAAAACTGACAAAAGTGGACGGCATCGAATGGATACGCCTGCATTATATGTACCCCACCGGTTTCCCGGAAGAAGTGATCGACATCATGGCCGAAGAACCGAAAATCGTGAACTATTTGGATATGCCGCTCCAACATATCGATTCCGAAATCCTGGCCTCCATGCGCCGGGGAATAAGCGGTGAGAAAACCAAAGCGCTCCTGCAACGCATACGCCGGAAATTGCCGGATGCCGCCTTACGTACCACCTTCATCGTGGGTTACCCGGGCGAAACGGAAGAAAAATTCCGTAAACTCCTGGATTTTGTGAGCGAAATGCAATTCGACCGCGTGGGCGCCTTCACCTATTCCCATGAGGAAAACACCGCCGCCTATACTTTGGAAGATAATGTGCCGGAAGAGGTAAAACAAGAACGGCTTCAACGCCTAATGGATCTTCAATACGACATATCCCTGCGCAAAAACCAAGAAAAAATCGGACGCCGTATGAAAGTACTCATCGACCGCTACGACGGCGAAAAATACCTGGGCCGCACCCAATACGATTCCCCCGAAGTGGATAACGAAGTCATCATTTGCACGGACAAAATCCTGACACCGGGCAAATTTATCGAAGCCGAAATCACCGGTGCCGATGCCTACGATCTGTGGGCCAAGCCGGTGAGGGGATAAGTTGAAGAGACTGTTGTAGGAAAATTACAGAATGGAGAAAAATGTTTCAACCGTAACAAAAATAAACCGGTTATTTTTTCCAATTATTAAAATCAAACAATCCTAGAAATGCTTTTGATAAAAATGAGCTAACATTATAATTACCGGCTCAGAAATGAAGTTTATTCCAAATGGAATTTAAAACGGGGAATTTTCAATCCGTAATACAATTATTACGCCTTTTGGCATTAATTTTGTTTAAATTTGTTCGTGAAAAAACATGAAAATGAGATATATTTTACCTTATTTTATCCTTATTTTGTTTTCAGCCGGCTTGAATGCCCAGGAATTCGAACGGTTATATGAAAATAACCCCAGTGTGGACATGGTGATTATCACTCCCGACATGTTTGAATTAATTAACGAGGTTAATAAAGATCCCGAACGTTCGGTTTTTTTTAAAGATCTTACCTATTTCGGTATGTTCGGTAGCACCGATGCCAAGGTTTCCGAGAACATCATGCGCCGCTCTGCGGAATATGCCGGTTCCAAACACATGAAATTGTTGCTAAAAATCAAAGATCCTCAAAAGCAGGCCTTGTTTTATTACATTCCTGCCGGCGAACCCGGTTTTGCCCGCGAAATTGTTTTATTGATTCATTATCCCGGACAAGGCAAAGTCCGAATGTGGCATATTAAAGGGCACATCAATCTACGTAAAATCTCCCTTTTGGCCCTCCAACGCACCCGGATAGACGAAGGCATTTTAAAAGAAGCCGAAAAACAGGCGCAATAAAAAGTTTTCTCTAAAATCCCAAGGGTGTAAGAAGTATTTTAAATGGTTTTCCATGGTAAAACCGCCAAAATCGGATTTAGATTTAACGGTTATTCCTGCTCAATTATAGAATGCGATTTAACAAATCCGCTTTATCTTTGTGCCAAAAGAGCCTATGATAATCAGCCTATCCGGATATATGGGCGCCGGAAAAACTTCCATCGGGCGTCAATTGGCCGAATATTTACAATGGGATTTTGTAGATTTGGATGATTTTATTACCCGTTTTTACAATAAAACACCGGCCGATATTATCCGGCAACATGACGAACGTGCATTACGAATCGCCGAAAATCGCGCTTTAAATCAATTGCTTGTCGAAAGGGACAATATTGTGCTGGCACTTGGCGGAGGCACACTTACAGAGGTCTTCAACCAAAGGCTGATTGACACATATACTTTTCATATTTTTATAGACACTCCTCCCGAACTAATTAAACGGCATCTTCAACACAACGCCGGCGACCGTCCTTTATGGATTAACGACGAACATGAACGCTCTCGCCATTATCAGCAACGCCTGCCGGCATATCGCAAAGCACGGTTGATTTTCTCCAATACCTATGATTCTCCCGAGTCCGCTACCAATGCCTTAATCAAATTATTATCCGAAACCCCGCAAATTAAAATTCCGAAAAACAATAAACCCCGGAATGATATTCGATAGTCCCGTGTAAATCTTTTAATTTTGAAAAAAATCCCTTATGAAAGAAAAAATAGGCAAATGGATATTGAAACTTCTTGGTTGGAAACATCAGGTACCGGAAGTATTTAAAGTAAAACGAGCCGTAATGATAGGCGCCCCCCATACCAGTAACTGGGATATCCTTTACAGCCTGGCCGGTATGTGGGCCGCCGGTTACCGTCCAAAATTCTTCATCAAAAAAGAATGGATAGACAAACCTCTTATCGGAAGTATTATCAAATGGCTGGGAGGCATCCCCGTAGATCGAAGCAAACGCAATAATTTAGTACAACATTCCGTTGATATGCTTCGGAAAGCGGATGAATTGGTACTCCTGGTACCGGTGGAAGGTACACGAAAAAGAGTTGATGCCTGGAAAAAAGGTTTTTATTACATTGCCTTGGAATCCGAATTACCTCTCCTTTTGGCCTATTTGGATTACAAGAAAAAAGAAGCCGGCGTAGGTCGTATGATCTACCTAAGCGGCGATTTTGAAAAAGATATGCTCGAAATAGAAAATTTTTATAAAAACATTACCGCCAAACATCCCGAAAATTTTAATCCGCATATATTTCATCGGTCAAACGAACATAAAACCATTCCAAAAGGATAAATTTCGGTCGATTTTAATCTTAGCATGTTCTATATAGATCCGAAATCCGGTGTGTGAAAAATCTAATGAAACCTTATTCCGAATCCCAAAACCACACTTCGTCCGGGGGCCGGAATTCCTTGCTCGCGATAAGCCGAAAGAGCCGGCACGTAGTAGCGACCGGTGAGGTTGTGCAGATTCAGATAGAGCGTCCAATCGGCGCGGGGTGTTTTGCCGGTGACATTCAGATAGGCATGCCAAAGCGAACGGGAAGGAAAATAAGGTTCGCCGGGTGCGCGGCGCATATAAGCATCGATAAATTCGTAACGAATTCCCAGTCGAAATCGCGGATGTGTTTCGGGTTTATGACGGTTGACGGTCAACCGGAGATGCGCACTCCATTTGTCCGGCGGCATCAAAGGCAGATATTCGCCTCCGGGTTTTTGGCCCCGGGTGGTTTCGTAGCTCATTTCCAAATGCACGAAATCCCAGGGATGCGGGTGAATATGTACGGCGGTTTCGTTTCCGTAGAGGCGGGCACGACTTTGATCGTACACATATACCGGGAAACCGTTCTGTGAGGTCCCGGTGGGTTTTTGGAAAATATAATTGCGGAAATAATTGTAATAAAAATCGGTGGTGATTTCCACATGATCGGTTTTCCATTCCCAGTCCAGGTCGGCCTGGATATTTTCCTCGTTATGCAGGTGAGGATTTCCCTTTTCGATACGTCCGGCATGCAAGCCGTCGGAAGTGAGTTCCGCCAAATTGGGAGCGCGGAATCCTTTGGCCAAATTCATACGCATATACAACGCATCGTCCCAGGATTTTTTCACACCGGCCGAACCGGAAAAACTATGCAGGTATTTGTTCAAAGCTACGGGGTGTTCCTTGTCGCTTCGGGTGGAAATATAGCGCAAATCGCCGCGAAGACCCGCCTGAACCGACCATTCGTTCCGGCATTGGCGTTGCATGGTGGCAAACAGGCCGCCGCTTGCTTCCCACGCATCGGGAAGGAGATAATGACGGCCGAAATTCACATTTCTTCGTTGCCAAAGCTGTGTTCCGGCTATCCAATGGGTTGTTCCGGCATACACATGCCGCTTCACATCTCCCGACCATTGGTCCGAATACATGCCGATAAACGGCGCCGCTCCGCGTATCAACGAGCGGTAAATCCGGCTGTAACCGGCCTTTACGTCCCATTGACCGTTGCGGATTTTTATTTTATCATGCAAGGACAGCAGGTGGGAAGCCGTTCGCTGATAAGGTTCCTGAAATTGCCGGGATACCGTATCGGAAAGACCTTTGTATATACCGTTGCGTGCCCGGTGAAAATTGTAACGCAAGGCCAAACGGTGCCGGCCCCGGAAATATCCCGCGGCCACTTTCAGGTCCCTGTTGTCGAAACGGGAATTGAGTACAAACTTTCCGTCCGGCACGGCATAATCTTCGGCTTTTGCGGTGGTAAATCGAAAGATGTATCGAAAGCGGCGGCCGCTTTGTTTCATGTACCATCCGGAATGTATTTCGCGGTTCACCGAGGCGATTCGCCCGTAGAGGCCGGCTCGCCAACGGTTGGCGGGAGCAAATTTTTCGGGAACCAGGTAAATAATGCCACCCAAGGCATCGGAACCGTAGAGCAAGGAAGCCGGTCCCTTGATCACTTCCACCGAACGGTAACCCTCGCCCGTAATGTCCATGCCGTGTTTGGCTCCGAAAACATAATTATCGTAGCGGATTTCGTTCTGATACATAATGATACGGTTACCCGTAAGCCCGCGTATCATGGGTTTGGCAAAGGCGCCCGTGCCGTTGAGCATCCGCACACCGGGGATGTTGCCCATTCCTTCGGACAGAGTGGCCACGCCGCGCTTTTGCATATCCGACATCAAACGCATATTTACCTTCATCACATTGTCTTTTTGCAAGCGCGCATAAGGGGTGGAAATCAATACTTCGGAAAGGTTGAAAACCTGCTCCTGCAAACGAATGGGAAGAAAAGTTTCCCGGCGGTTTAATCGCAACCTTCGATCGTAGGGTTTGTAACCCAACATTTGCACTTGAAGATGCAAGGTGTCGTAGCGGCTCGAAAGACGAAAATTTCCGGCCGAATCGGTCACCGTCCCTATTTGTTGTGCGGGAATATACACCGCCGCCCCTTCCAACGGTTGCCCGGATAAGGAATCCGTTACCCTTCCTTTGATAATGTATTGTGCATGGAGCGTTAAGCCTGCAAACAACAAAACCCATAACAAACCCGCTTTTCTTTTCATGCATCGTTATTTTGGATGCAAATTTAGAATTTTTCTAAATAATATATTTTATCATGCTATCATTTATATTCCTGGAAAATCTCTAAAATTATAATATGTATAATATGAAAACTTGTTGATCTCATTTTGAATCAACTCTATTGAAATAATTACAAATTATGCACATTTCTAACATTATTTGTTGGATATAACGATAATTATGCAAAAAAAATATTGTAAGACCTTCATTTCTTTTTAATAGGAAAATATTAAATTTGAAAGATTTAAATGATTATAGTATGTCGATGTTTCAAAACTCCATTCTTCAAAAACACCTTCAAACCATCGAAGCGGAAAGAATTGAACATGCCTTCCGTAAATACAAGGAAAATTACAATCCCCCTATCTACAAACAACTTAATTTAGGTCAAAGTATCGATTTTAACGGCTTAACGATTGCATGATTGAACGGTTTAACAGAAAAAGGAGATTCCTCAGTCGTAAACTCCTTCGGAATGACAGGTAGTAACTATTTGATTTAGTTAAAGTTAAAATTAAGGTTGAAGTCATAAAAAAAACCGCCCCCCCAAAAAGGAGGCGGCCATAGTCGGTTGAACGGGACAATTATTTCTTTTTCTTTTCCAGCACTTCGATGACGCGCAAGGCCACTTTGTCCTGGATGCCGCGATCCAGGTGGGAGGTAAAGCCCACGCATGAGTTGTTGATTTCGCCCAGCACGTATTTATCGTTGCCGTTTTCATCGTAGTCGAGCATGAAATCGGCGGTCCAGATCAGGGGAGCGTCGTATCCGCCCAGGCGTTCCATTACTTCGGGAAGTTTGCCCAGGAACCAGTCCACCAATTCTTTCCAATCCTCGGGATCGTCGTAGGTGTATTTGGCACCGGAAAACAGGGTGGCGGAAAAGGCATCCTCGGTATCGGCGGGTTTTTTATGCACCACAAAAATGGGGGTTTCGCCCACCATCAGAATACGGATTTCCCCTTCCTTGATACGCGGCATAAAACGCATGTCCACCAACATACCGTTGTCGCCCACGATATATTGCTCGGCAAAATCCATAAATTCACCCAGCGTTTTGTATTCCACGTGATTGTCCACCGCTTCGGTGAGTTTGAGCTTGGTGTCGAGCGGCAGGGTGTCGCCGGGTTTATAGGGTCTGTCGTCCACCACTTGCACGCGCCAAATCCCTTGACCCGTAGAGCCGCGGTTTTGTTTCAAAACGCGTTCGCCGTAGGAAATGCTGCGGGGAAAAGTTTTCTTGAATTCTTCCACCGTATAATAGGCATAAGTATCTTCCGGAACCAGTCCCGTCCCTACCAATTTTACCAAAGCGTCTTTGGCCCCCAGGTTTTGCATCACGTCGGGATGGGAGAAACCTTCCAGTCCGGCATCTGAAAGGCGCCGGAGGGTATCGAAAAACACCTTTTCGCCCGAAGGAATGGTACCGGGATTCACACGCGTAATGTAGGCATCGTAGCGGTCTTTGGCATATTCGTAAATATCATCGGCCCATTGATCACGGAATTTAAAAATATCCACGTCATAGCCGCGAATACGCAAGGCATTGGCAATGGGAATGGTGTCCTTACGGTGTCCGTCGAACCATTTGTCGTTGCCGCCTTCGGCTTCGAAGATAAGTACTCGGTGTTTCAGCATAATTATTGATTTTTTTTGATTTCACGATAAAAAAGCATGAGAAAAAACAATCCGCCGGTCAACAACCAAGGTCCCTTCCGGAATCCGTCTCGAAGGCTCAAATATATGGCGCCCCCCAAGGTCAATAAAAACAAAACCAAAATGAATCGTTCCAAACCGGAGGAATGTTTCCGTTGCATAAATTCGTTTCGGTAAAGTTAATACATTACCACGAGAAGGGCAAATAATTTTTTGAAATCATTTCAATTTTCAACCCGGATAACAAAAAATAACGCATAAATAGCCACTAAATATTTCATCAAGAATTGATAAAGATTCGATATGGCATTAAAAAACATGTGTGTCAAACTTTATTGATAAATTTGTTATAAAATTAAACGGATGAAAATCTTTAAAAAACTTTATTCCATCCCTATTGTTCAATTGTTTTTTAAAATATACGTTTTATCGGTTCTTTTAGGTTTTTCATTTCGATTATTCCTGTTGGTCCTCAATAAGAAAGAATTAACTTCCGAGATAAACTTCCATGAGATTCCCGGTTTTTTTCTTCACGGTGCCCGTTACGATGTTTTAATTACGGGATTTATCGTTATCATACCGTTTTTACTATTGATTTATGATCAATTTAAACCCTCGGAACGTGTTCGGCGAATAGCATTTATTTGGATATTAACCGGAATGCTTTTGATGGTGTTTACATGGGCGGCGGATGTTCCTTACTACAATAAATTCAACCAACATCTAACGGTTAAGATTTTCGATTGGCTTAAAACACCCGGCATTGTAATCCGTATGATTTTTCAAGAGCCCAAATATCATTTTATGATCATTCCGGGATTCATTTTATTATATGTTTTTTATTTTTTCCTACGAAAGATTTTTCAAAATGCTTACCGTTCTCCTGCCGCGCTTTCTTCCCGTTTCAAAATATTCGTATTTGTTTTTCTTTTCGCCTTGATATTCATTGGATTGCGCGGTTCATTGGGAGGACATCCGTTAAGGGTTGAAGACGCTTTTATTTTTCATAACAATTTACTCAACAAATTATCTCCCAACCCGCTTTTCGTTTTTGAAAAAAGTGTGGAAACCGCCTTACACGACGATTTGGACGCCTATCATTATATGGATGACAAGGAAGCCTTCTCCATTGTCCGGCAATATATGAACTTACAACAACCCGTAAATAGTAATCCCGTATCGCGATATTACAGGTTTCATGATAGCATCGAACAATTTCATCCCAAAAACGTGATAATTATTCTAATGGAAAGCATGGCTACCTGGAAAATGAAAACTTTCGGTAATACCGAAAACCGAACCCCGTTTCTCGACAGTCTGTATCACCAAGGCATTGCTTTCGCCAATATGTATAGTGCCGGCATCCATACACATGTAGGCGTTTATGCCACACATGTTTCCTACCCCGTCATATTCGATCATCATCCCATGCGTGGAATTTTCTATAAAAAATATTATGCCCTTCCACAAATTTTGCTCGAAAAGGGCTATCATACCCTCTTTTTTGTGCCTCACGGGAAAACTTTTGACAATCTGGGTGCCTTCCTCGATCTTAACGGTTTCGAAAAAATTTATTACGATAAAGATTATCCTTCCGATAGCCTCCGTAGTGTTTGGGGGGTTGACGATCACTTTCTACTCCACTATGCTATCCGCCAAATCGACAGCCTAACCGCCCGTTCGAACAAACCTTTTATGGCTACCGTATTAACCGTATCGGACCACAGACCTTTCTACATTCCCGATTTTATCCCGGGTGAAAACGAAGAAGTACGTGCTACTCGCTTCGCCGATTATGCCCTGAAAACTTTCTTCGAAAGCGCCAAGCAGAAACCCTGGTTCAAAAACACACTTTTTGTCTTTGCGGCCGATCATGGTGAAACACATCATATGATCTACCCCACTCCTCTTACCTACAATCATATGGCCGCTATTTTCTACGGACAAGGTATCAAACCTCAAATCATCAACCGGCCTGTAAGCCAATTGGACATATTCCCCACCATTATGCATCTTCTTCATCTGGACTTCCTTAATATGACATTCGGATTGGACGCGCTTACCGAATATCGCCCATATGTTTTTTTCAATCACGACAATCTTTACGGTGTGCTGGATAATGAATTCTTGCTGGTTGCAAATCGACAAAAAATACTGGGACTATATCGCTATCAAAACAAAGATAAAACCAATTATGCCGGCCGTTTCCCCGAAATAAGCCGGAATATGCACCGATTTCTACAAGCACATATTCAAACCGCAGCATACATCCTCAAAAATAATTTACAAGAATTGAAAACCGCAACCGACAATCGATAAATTCCAAAAAATATCTCCTGATTTCACCAAATTACCACTCGGCATTGACGAGTCACATCTCTTTACCAAGATGAATTTTTCGATACCAAAATATAACCCGCTAATCGGCGTTGCTACAAAATCGTCCACAAAAACCCGTAACCCCATCCGAACCATACGTGATATCGGAATTATACGTGCCGTCTGCGTCCAAAAAAACCACGTTTCCCATTATCCGTTTTCCGAAATACCGGATCCCCAGCTGCCGCACGAATCCCCTCGTATGGCATGAAAACATACGGGTTTTGGCATGATTTTTTCCAAAAATCCCGCCAAAACCCTCGTCCTCTGTTTTGATCCATTTACCCGGCGTTTTCACACCGGCTACCAACACTGCGTCCCTCCGGGACTTAGCGGATTTATTGATTTCATTATCTTCTACCAACACTCCGTCGCTCTTCCAACGGGATCCTTGCAGGACGGGACTCAGTGGATTTTTTTAAACAATGAGACCTGGAAGGTTTTTGAAAACCTTCCAGGTCTTTGTATATCCTAAATCTTTATGAAAATGAATCATATCCGCCGCCAGGTTTTCGTAAACCTGGCGGCTCCTTAAAAAATCCTTTTCATCTGTGTTACCGTGCTTTCTGCGTCCCAAAAAACACGTTCTCCGTTGTCCGTTTTCCGTGTCCCGAAAAAATCCACCGGTCACCAGTCATCGGTCATCGGTCAAATCGATTTAACGATTGCACGATTTAACGATTTAACAAAAATTCCCCGTCTCTTCAACAGAATTTCACGGTTTAACGATTGCACGATTCAACCGAAATAACCCGCTCAACGAGTCAACCAATCTCTTCACCGATCCCCTCCACCACCAATCCCGACGAATGATCGCAACAAGCACCCGTCACCGATGCCAACACGTTCACCTCGCCGCGCACACGCAACCAACCCATTAAGGCAAATATCATCGCCTCCTTGAATTCCACCAGCTCCCGCTCCGGAATCACCGGGTCCACCGGCGCATACTCCGCAATGGCGCCAACCAAAAATTCGTTGTAGGCACCGCCGCCCGTCACCAGCATACGCCCCGGCCGCTTCACGGCCCGCGCGATTTGCCATGCCGCATGGCGCGCAAAGGTGTGCAACAAATCCTCCGTCCTGTAATCCGTTTCGTAACGAGCCAAAAGCGGCATAATGTCCCGCTCCACCATTTCGCGCCCCAACGATTTGGGTACATCGCCGGCGGCATAATAATCCAAGGCGTTCAAGGCTTCCCAAAGCGCCGTAATCATACGCCCCGAAGCCGCCATGCGGCCGCCTTCGTCATACGGTTTTCCCAAACGCCTCGCCAAACGATTGAGCACCATATTGGCCGGACCCGTGTCGAAGGCCGT
This sequence comes from Chlorobiota bacterium, assembly GCA_013153655.1. Lineage (GTDB taxonomy): Bacteria > Bacteroidota > Bacteroidia > Flavobacteriales > Flavobacteriaceae > JAADED01. Next base: position 6,128 of record JAADEB010000005.1, on the reverse strand, counting down.
GCGCCGTCCTTGCGCATCGTCGTAGGATATGTTGGCAAAACCGCCGATGTTGAGGCAATAATCGTAACCGTCAAACAAAAGCTTGTCGCCGATGGGAACCAAAGGCGCTCCCTGCCCGCCCAAAGCCACGTCCTGCCGCCGGAAATCGTACACCGTACGGATGCCCGTAACGGCGGCAATATGCGGTCCGCTTCCGATTTGCAAGGTATAGCCCAGGCCCGGCTCGTGAAACACGGTTTGCCCGTGCGATGCTATCAATTCAGGCCGCAAACCCGTACGTTCAACAAAATCCCTTACGCGACGTCCCGTGTAAACGCCGAAATCGGCATCCAGCCGCGCCAACTCTTCGCCCGAAGCATGAAAGGCATCCCGGAGGCGGCGTTCCCATTCGGCCGTGTAGGGAAAAGTTTCGGCGGCCAACAAGCGGTAATCCGAAGGATCGTCACCGCGGAATTCCACCAAGGCCATATCCATACCGTCCAGCGAAGTGCCGCTCATGATACCCAGCACCTTCATTCCGCCTCCGTTTTGGCCGTTTCCAACAAATGCGCCGCATGCCGCAATGCCGATTCCGATGGCGGCTTCCCTTCGATCATTTCGGCGATTTCATGCACGCGTTCCGCTTGCGAAAGCTCTTTGATTTCCGACACCACATCACCGGCGGCCTCATGTTTATAAACCTTAAAATGACGGTCGGCCGCCACGGCCATTTGCGGCAGGTGGGTAATGAGAATCACCTGAGCGCTCCGGCTCAATTCGCGAATCATGGCCGCCATTTTGCGCGCCACATCGCCCGACACACCCGCATCGATTTCATCGAACACCAAGGTAGGCCATTGGGTTTTGCGGCTCATCAGCAGTTTGAAAGTCAACATCAGGCGCGAGAGTTCACCGCCCGAAGCCTGCTTGCGCACCTCGCCCCAGCTGCGGCCCTTGTCCGAAGAGAGCAAAAACACGGGATGGTCGGCTCCGTAGGGACCGGGTTCCGTGGGTTCCAATTCGATTTTCAGGCGGCTGTGTTCCATGCCCAACTGACGCAAATGCTCCTCCACGGCCTTTACCAAGCCGGGAATTTGCGACCGGCGGCGTTCCCGCAGGCGTTCGGCCAAGGAGCGGATTTGTTTTTCTTCCCCGGCGGTTTGCTTGCGCAAAGCGTCTCGTTGTGCACGGATTTCATCCAGGCGGTTGGTTTCCGCTTCCCAGCGCTCCTTCAAGGCTTTCAGTTCGGCTTGGTCTGCGACTTGATGCTTGGTCATCAGGCGGAAGTAGGCATCCAGTTTTTCGCGCAATTCGGCCGCTTCGGCATCGTTCATCCAGCGGTATTCGTCGGCAATGCGGTCGATGTCGCCAAGGCTTTCCTGCCATTGTTCGAACAGTGTGTCCCATTGCTCCAAAATATCTTGGAGGCGCGGCTCGCTTTCGGCGGCTTGTTCGAGGCGGCCGCGCGCTTCGGTCCATTGCACCGAAAGACCCATGGTGTCGTCGTCGGTGAGGCGTTGCAGGTGCGCCAGATTTTCCAGGAGGCGTTCGCGGCTTTCGTATTGGCGAAGGCGCTGTTCGGCTTCGGTCAAATCCAAATCCCAATCCAACGCCTGCAATTCTTCCAATTGAAACAGGCGGTAATCCTCCGATTCCTTCATGCGTTCGTAGTCCGCTTCCAGGCGGCGAAGCGTGGCCTCGTGTTCTTTCCATTGTGCATAAAGGCGGCCGTATTCGTTCAACAAATCTTCGTTGCCCGCCCACAGGTCGATAAGGCGCAGACGAAAGGTCTTGTCGCGCAACAGGTGGTTTTGGTTCTGCGAATGAATGTCCACCAGGCGGCGGCCCAGGTTTTCCAGCACGTCCAGGCGTACCGGCGTGTCGTTTACAAAGGCCCGCGACTTGCCCGCCGGCGTGATTTCGCGGCGGATGATGCTATGATCGTCGTAATCCAGGTCTTCGTGCGCGAAAAAATCTTTCAAGTCCGTACGGCTGATGTCGAATTCGGTTTCCACCACCAACTTGCGGTCCCTGTGCCGCATGAGCGAGGTATCGGCCCGCTTGCCCAGCACCATGGCCAATCCGTTGAGCATAATGGATTTTCCGGCACCCGTTTCGCCCGTAATCACGTTGAGGCCCGGGTGAAAATCCAGGTTCATCCGGTCGATAAGCGCCAGGTTGCGTATGTCCAAATGCCGTATCATCAGGTTTTTTTCTTTTGTTTTTCGGCGGCGGGAAAAAGCACGTTATTCAGGATAAGGCGGTAACCCGGCGAAGTGGGATGCAATTCGAGGCGGGTTTTGGGATCGCCGATTTTGTGTTTGTAGTCTTCCGGGTCGTGGCCGCCGTAGAAGGTAAACATACCTTTGCCGTATTGTCCGTGGATGTATTTGGCCTCGCCGTTCCAAGGCGTGGTGGCCATGATGATCACATTGGGTTTGATGGTTTCGGGATTGAAGGCGGTGGTTTGGCCGTAAAATCCTTTGATGAGTTCCGTATGATTTTGCGTAAGCATGGTGGGAACCGGGTCGTATTTGGCCGAAAAAGTTTTCAGTTCGAAATAATCGTTTTCCTTAGGCACCTTGCGGTAAGGCGTGGTGTCGATATTGGAAAATTCATAGACCATGGGATCGGTTTCCAGGATAAAATTTTCGAAAGCAAAGGTGATGGAAAAATCCAATTTTTCCTGACATCCGGGTTCGCAAGGATCACCGTCGAACATGGTTTCGCAAATGTCCGTATTATGTGCCGCCAAGGCAATATCGAAACTGTCGGTAGCCGAGCACATGGCAAACATAAAACCGCCTCCCATGACGAATTCGCGAATTTTCATAGCCACGGCCAATTTGAGTTTCGACACTTTGTCGAATCCCAAGCGGTGTGCCAAGGCTTCCTGTTCCTGCTTGCGCTTCACATACCAGGCGGCCGTCCGGTAGGCGGCGTAAAACCGGCCGTATTGTCCGGTGAAATCCTCATGATGGAGATGGAGCCAGTCGTATTGGAGTAAATCGCCGCGGAGCACCTCTTCGTCATAGACCACGTCGTAGGGAATTTCGGCATAGGTCAAGGCCAGGGTCACGGCGTCGTCCCACGGCATTTTGTCCTTGGGAGAATACACGGCGATTTTCGGCGGTTTTTCCAGCGTAACGGCATGGGTGTTCATGGCCGGACTCTCCACTTCGGCCAGGATTTGTTCGGCCTGCGCATCGGTGATTTCTTCGTAGGTAACGTCCTTCACGGCGGCTTCGTCTTTCAATTCCGGCAAGGAAGGCATCAGGAAGGCACCGCCGCGGTAATTGAGCAACCATTTGACCTTTACGTGGCGGGTCAAGGCGTGATAGACCAATCCGTAGGCCTTCAAGTGCTGGTGTTGGGTCTCGTCCATGGGAATCAATATCCACCCGGCCCGCAACGGCATGGCCAGCAGGAGCAAGATGAAGGCCAGATATGTTTTAGAACGGCGGATCATCGGGAGTGTCTTGCGGGTTTATATCGTCCAGGCCGAAAGCGTCGCCGGCGCCCGGAGGCGTTACGCTGTCCGGCATGGAGTTGAGTTTGGAATCCAGCACCTGCGACGTACCCGGAGCAAAATCGTTGATTTCGGTAAAGAGACCGTAATTTTTGAAAAATTGCAAACGAATGGTTCCGGTGCTGCCGTTACGGTGCTTGGCAAAAATGATTTCCACCTGGTTGTCGGTGGGTCCGAAAGGTTCGGTGTCCCATTCGGTCAGGTGATAATATTCCGGACGGTAGAGGAAGGTAACGATGTCGGCATCCTGTTCGATGGCGCCCGATTCACGCAAGTCGGAAAGTTGCGGACGCTTGTGTTGGCCTTCCTTGTAGCGGTCTTCCACCTTACGCGACAGCTGCGAGAGCGCCACCACCGGGATTTCCAATTCTTTGGCCAAGGCTTTAAGGTTGCGCGAAATGGTGGAAATTTCCTGCTCGCGGTTGCCGGGTTTGAATTGGTTGGAAGCATGCATCAATTGAAGGTAATCGATAAAGATGATTTGGATGTCATGCTTGCTCTTCAACCGGCGCGCTTGTGCACGCAGGTCGAAAATGGTCATGAACGAGGTGTCGTTGATATAGAGATGCGGATGGTTGCTGATTTCCTTGATTTTGTTTTCCAAAATGCTCAATTCGGCTTCGGTGAAATTGCCCGAGCGGAATTTGGAAGCATTGATTTGGGTTTCGGAAGCCAGGATACGTTTGAGCAATTGGTCGGAGGTCATTTCCAGGGAAAAGAAGGCGGCGGGTTTTTCTTCCACAAAGGCCACATGGCGCGCCATGTTCAAGGCAAAAGCCGTTTTACCCATGGACGGACGAGCGGCCAGGATAATCAGGTCGCCCTTTTGCCAACCCGACGTAAGGCGGTCGATGCTCGGGAAGCCCGACGGCACGCCGGGAAGCTTGTCCTCTTGGGTCAATTCCTGCAATTCCTTGTGAATGCGCAAGAGGATGGTATCGGCCGGTTCGGAACCTTGCTTCATGGTGCCTTGGGATACATTATAAATGTTTTGTTCGGCCTTGTCCACGATGTCGAACACGTCTTTGGTTTCGTCGTAGGCGTCGGCTTTCATTTCGTTGGCCACATCGATCATTTGGCGGCGCATGTATTTTTCCATGATGATGCGCGCGTGGTATTCGATATGAGCGGCCGAACTTACCTTACGCGACAGGTCCACCAGGTAGAATTCACCGCCGGCTTCGCGCAATTTGCCCATAAAGGCCAGGCGTTCCTTGACGGTGAGCAGGTCCACGGCCGTTCCGGACTCGAAGAGTTCCAGGATGGCGCGGTAGATCAATTGGTGCTTGGTGTCGTAGAACATTTCGGGACGCAAGGTATCGATCACCTCGTTGACGCCGCGCTTGTCGATGAGCATGGCGCCCAGCACGGCCATTTCCACGTCCAAGGCCTGAGGCGGAATTTCCACCAAACCCATTTCGATTTGGCGCGCGGTGGCGGATTTTTTCGGTTGCGGTGTTCCTTGCGGTTGGTTGGCTTCCATTATTTTTTCTTTTTAGCGTAAAAGTAGAGGTCGTGTCCCGAAATATCTATTTGCAAATAGGATTCCAAATCCTTCTTGATGTTTTCGATTCGCGGGTCGCAAAATTCGATAATATTTTCCAATTCTCCGTCCTCGTTCATGAGGATAATGTGATCATGGGATTTGTTGAAAAAATTTTTTTCGTAATAGGCAGCTTTGTTGGTGAATTGATGTTTGCGAATAAGGCCGGCGTCCAGGAGCAATTCCAGGGTGTTGTACACGGTGGCTTTGCTGATGTGGATGCCTTGGGATTTGATCAAATGGTGGATGGCATCCACGTCGAAATGGCCTTCCTGATCGTAGATGGTTTTGAGGATCAGGTAGCGTTCGGAGGTCTTGCGATGACCCTTTTCGTTCAAGTATTTCGTAAGCAACCGGCGTACCAGTTCTTGCATTTCGGCATGAGCCATGACGTTGAATTTTTAGGAATTTAAAATTAAATCTTTTTTTTGAATCGTTGAACCGTTCAATCGTTCAATCGTTGAACCGGTTTTTACTGTTGAATAGTTGAATAGATTTGTTAAATCGTGCAACCGTTAAATCGTTAAATCGGGAAAGATACTTTAACTTTAACCTTAACTAAATCAAATAGTTACCCTTGTCATTCCGAAGGAGTTTGCGACTGAGGAATCTCCATTTCAGGACACGGGAAACGTGGTTTTTCTGTTGAAGAGTTGAATAGATGGGTGACCGGTGACCGATGACCGGTGTTTCTGTTGAAAGATTGAAGAGATTTTATGGGAGAGCTTTTAGCCGTTGGCCGTTAGCTGTTAGCCTTTCTTCATATTTTAGTACGTTTTTATTTGAGATTCCTCCCGCCTGAGGCGGACACGGCGCTTCGTTCGGAGTGACAGAACACGTTCCGAAAGCGGTAATAGACCAAATGAGCGATTCCTGTCATAATGAGCGATTCCTGTCATTTCGAGGGAAGCGACGCAAGGAGCGACGAGAAATCTTACGGAAGAGCTGTTGGCCGTTAGCTATTAGCTTTTCTATTGATTTTATTATAGTGCATTACCATTTAGAAAGCAAGTGAAAAATCTTCATACCTTCAAAGAACGATAGAGATTCCTCCTCCCGATGGTCGTCGGAATGACA
>JAADEB010000144.1 GCA_013153655.1 Chlorobiota bacterium | reverse complement strand
AACGATTGCACGATTTAACGATTTAACGATTTAACAGAATTCCCAGTCTATTCAACTTTTCAACTCTTCAACTATTCAACAGAAATTATCGGTTCAACGATTGCACGATTTAACGGTTTAACGGTTCAACAGAAATAACCGATTCAACGATTGCCCGATTTAACGGTTTAACAAAAATAAACTAACTTTGTGTACCCCTCCCGAAAACCTACCGCCATGAACATGATTCGCATCGAAAACCTGCTGAAACAATACGGCCGCTTCCGCCTCGAAATTCCCGAACTCCTCGTGCCCGCCGGCCAAAGCCTCGGCATCGTGGGTAACAACGGCGCCGGAAAAACCACCCTTTTCAGCCTCATCCTCGACCTCATCGAACCCGATGCCGGCGAAGTGTACATCAAAGACATTCCCGTCCACCGAAGCGAAGAATGGAAAAAAATCACCGCCGCCTTCCTCGACGAAAGCTTCCTCATTCCCTACCTCACGCCCGAAGAATATTTCGAATTTCTCGGAAAATTGCGCGGCATCTCACGGGAACAAGTCTATAAGGATATCGAAATTTTCAAACCCTTTTTCGGCGATCAGGTGTTGGGTCAGAACAAATACATCCGCGACCTCTCCAAGGGAAATCAGAAAAAAGTTGGCATCGCCGGCGTGTTTGTAGGCCAACCCGAATTGGTGGTGCTCGACGAACCCTTTGCCAACCTGGACCCCAGCAGCCAAATTCATCTCAAAAAAATCCTTAAACAATTGCATGAAACCGGCCGCCATACTTTCCTTATTTCAAGCCACAACCTGGACCACATTACCGGCGTTACAGGCCGCATCATCCTCTTGGACAACGGCCATATCATCCGCGACCTGCCCGTGGACGAAAGCACCCTTCACGAACTGATTCGCTACTTCGAAGAGCAAATCCTCAAACGCGACCAATGAAATTCCGAACGGAAATCAAGGTGCCGCCTCCGCCCTTTCGTCTGAGTCATCGCGATAAAATCCTGCTCGCCGGGTCCTGCTTTACGGAACATATCGGCGCCTACCTGCGTGAGCATTGGTTCGATGCCATGGTCAATCCCTTCGGGACGCTCTACAACCCCATGTCCGTGGAACGGCTCTTGGAACGCAGTATCCGCCGGGAATATTTCACGGAAGAGGAATTGTTCCGCCACGAAAATACCCTGAAATCCTTCCACCTGCCGTCACGTTTCAACCGTTCCGAGGCCGGTGAATACCTCCGCCATGCCAACCTGACCCTGGACCACATCGCCGCCTTTCTCCGGCAAGCCACCACGGTGATCCTCACCTACGGCACGGCCCATATGTGGATCCTTCGCGACACGAACCGCCCCGTGGTCAATTGCCACAAACAACCCGCCGCGCGCTTTCGCAAACATTTGACCGCCATCGACGAGCTGGAACGCGCCATGCACCACACCGTGGACATGTTGAACCGGCACCGCCCCGGCATACGTATCGTCTTTACCCTGAGCCCCGTACGTTACCTTCAAGACGGATTCACTTCCAACGCCCGCAGCAAAGCCCGCCTCCTGGAAGCCATGCTTCGCACCACCGAAGCCTTTCCCGAAAACACCTACTATTTTCCCGCCTACGAAATATTCATGGACGACCTGCGCGACTACCGCTTCTACGCCGCCGACCTCAAACATCCCGGCGAACAAGGCATCGCTTACGTGCGTGAAATCTTCGACGCCACCTTTTTCGACGAACCCGTCCGCCGCCTCAACAAAGAAATTTCCGCCTTGCGCAAACGCCTGCTTCATCGCCCCCTTGCGCCCGGCGCCACCCATACGAAAACGGCCCCGGAAAGCAAGAGCCGAATTGAAGAGTTTCTAAAAAAGCATCCTTTTTTAAAACCCGATTTAAATTTTTAATATTCATTTTGCTAAATCAATAAATTTATAAAAATTATTTTACTTGAAATTCAATTTTTTAATATTCCTGACTTAGCTCATTTTTAAAAAAAATCTTATATTTGTATGCAATAAAGCAAACCCGCTCACCCATGAAAAATTGCAACCTCTGTTTGATACGGCACCTCAATGCGCTCAAAGAATTATCTCCCGAAGAACTGGACAGGATTTCCCTCTACAAACGTGTTCAACATTATAAAAAAGGCGACCAACTCCTGCGCGAAGGCCAAAATACCAACGGCATTTTTTGTATCATGTCCGGAAAAGGCAAGCTGACGCGCTACAATTCGCTCGGCAAGGAACAAATCGTTCGTTTTATCAAATCCGGTAACCTCATCGGCTACCGTTCGGCCATTAGCAACGAGCCGCCTTCCTTGAATCTTACCGCCTTGGAAGACATGACCGCCTGCTTCATTCCCAAGGAAGCCTTCGAGGAGGCTTTGGAAAACCGCCAATTTGCGCGCCGCATCATGGAAATGCTGAGCGAAGACCTCAAACAAGCCAACCTCTTTATTTCCAACCTTTCGCAACACACCGTACGCGAACGCCTGGCCGACACCCTGCTCAACCTGGAAGAAACCTTCGGCACCGACAAGGAAGGCAATATCAACATCGCCCTCTCGCGCGAAGAACTTTCCAGCATCATCGGTACGGCCTCCGAATCGGTGATCCGCGTACTTTCGGCCATGAAAAAAGAAGGCATCATCTACACCAAAGCCAAAAAAATCAAATTGCTCGATAAGACCAAATTGAAACAAATCGCCGAAGGCATTTTGCAATAAATCCGTATTTTGCGGAAAAACTTCCCTCCATGGCCGACAAGAAAGAACCCAAGAAAATTACCACCAAGGTACTTTTCGATATGAAGCAACGCGGTGAGAAAATCTCCATGCTCACCGCCTACGATTACACCATGGCCCGCATCCTCGACGCCGCCAAAATCGACATCCTCCTGGTAGGCGATTCGGCCTCCAACGTCATGGCCGGCCACGAAACCACCCTTCCCATCACACTGGACCAAATGATCTATCACGCCCAATCGGTGGTGCGCGGCGTGGACCGTGCGTTGGTGGTGGTGGACATGCCCTTCGGAACCTATCAAGGCAATTCCAAAAAAGCCCTGGAATCGGCCATCCGCATCATGAAGGAATCCGGCGGACACGCCGTCAAAATGGAAGGCGGCGAGGAAATCGCCGAATCGGTGGAGCGTATCCTCTCGGCCGGTATTCCCGTCATGGGTCACCTGGGTCTCACGCCCCAATCCATCTACAAATTCGGCACCTACACCGTGCGCGCCCGCGAAAAAGCCGAAGCCGAAAAACTCATTCGCGACGCCTACTTGCTGGAAAAACTGGGTATTTTCGCCTTAGTGTTGGAAAAAATTCCCGCCCAATTGGCCAAACAAGTGGCCGAAAACCTCAAAATTCCCGTCATCGGCATCGGAGCCGGCAAATACGTGGACGGACAAGTGCTGGTAACCCAGGACATGCTGGGAATGAACAAGGATTTCAGCCCCCGTTTCCTGCGCCGCTACGCCGACCTCTATACCGACATGAAGGACGCCTTCGAACGCTACCGCGACGACGTCAAATCCGGCGATTTTCCCAATGAATCCGAACAATATTGATGCCTCGCGCATCCTCTACGAGGACAATCACCTGATTGTGGTCAACAAGTTGCCCGGCGATATCGTCCAAGGCGATAAGACCGGCGACGAACCCCTGTCCGAAAAGGTCAAGCGCTACCTCAAACACAAGTACGGCAAACCCGGCAACGTGTTCCTCGGCACCGTCCACCGCCTCGACCGTCCCACGAGCGGCGCCGTTATCTATGCCAAAACCTCCAAAGCACTGGAACGCCTCAACGCCATGCTGCGCCGCCACCAAATCCGCAAGACCTACCATGCCGTGGTGGAAGGTTTTCCCCGGCCGGCGGAAGGCACATTGCGCCATTACCTCAAAAAAAATCCGCGAACCAACAAAACCACCGTCTTCACCCGCCCCACCCCCGGCGCCAAAGAAGCCGTGTTGCATTACCGCACGTTGAAACCGGGTGACCGCTATGCCTTGCTGGAAGTGGATTTGGAAACCGGACGCCACCATCAGATTCGCGCCCAATTGGCCAAAACCGGCCATCCCGTACGCGGCGATTTAAAATACGGCGCCAAGCGAAGCCTCCCTTGCGGCGGCATCATGCTCCACGCCCGGGAATTGTCCTTCATCCATCCCGTACGCAAAACCCCTGTCCGCATTACCGCCCCCTATCCCGAAGGCTGCGATTGGGAGAAATTTGTTTAGTGATAAACGTCCCGCCATAGTGGAAAAAAGGAACGTTTTGGTGATTTGGAAATAGACACCATTATTGGCAAAAATCCATTCACGGGAAATAGGCACCAATGAAAATATCAATGGATTGATTCATAAACATCTACCCAAAAAGACTGATTTTCAAAACATAACACAAGAAGAATTAAACATTATTCAAAACAACTTAAACAATAGACAAAAAAAATTTAACTATTCGAGTCCTCTGGAATTTTTATCTAACTTTGGAATATTAACGGATGAAAATAAAGTTTTACGACTTGAATCCGCGTAACATGTCATTGCCGCCTAAACATATAGAACCGATAGTGCCAAAAATTTAAATAATAATAATTATGAAAAATATCTTATTGATAATATTTTTACTTATGATAGCATGCAAAGCAAGATATAAACCTTTAACCGAACAAGAAATACGAGAAGATAAAAGATTACATGATTGTTATAAAAATTGGGAAAGACTAGATTTAAAAGGCATAAAAAAAGTGAAGGTGTTGTACTTCGGTAGATATTTTGAATATGATTTGTTGACTTATCCTAATCATATTATTGGCGTGGACGAAAAAAATGATACCATTATTGCATTGGATAATACTCCTTGCACCCCTCATGTATATAAACCAGGAGAAACAGCTTATTTGCTTCAAGCCCATTGGTTTGATTTTGAAAAAAACCGATCGGGTATAGCTTTAACTACGGAAGCACGTGAAAAATATAATTGTAGTATAAAAAAATTATACTATGCCAGATTTGCTTGGGGTCATTATTAGATACTACCTCCACTCCCGCCACCTTAAGCCTGTGATGCCTCAATTATCCAAGCCCCACTTTCACA
>JAADEB010000097.1 GCA_013153655.1 Chlorobiota bacterium | reverse complement strand
TGACCGGTGCGTCATTGCGAGGCTTCGCCGCTTTGGAATAAGCAAAGGAAAGCGGAGCCGTGGCAATCTCCTTCTGCGGTACACGGAGAACGGGAAACGTGGCGGCGAAGCCGCTAAACGATTGCACGATTGCCCGATTCAACGATTTAACAAAAATCCACCGTCTATTCAACTTTTCAACTCTTCAACTTTTCAACAGAAATTATCGGTTTAACGATTGCACGGTTCAACGATTTAACAAAAATTACCGCTTCAACAGCCCGACAAATCCTATCTTTGTCCCGAAAAACAATTCCCGCCGGTATGCCCCTTCACCCTCCTTATGCTTTTCCACAATGGTTGGCACCCTTGATGCCCCGTGTCATCACCAGGATGCCGGCAAAGAATAAAAAGCTCTACCTCAGTTTCGACGACGGTCCCGACCCCGAGGTTACGCCCTATGTACTGGATGTTCTGAAAGATTATGATGCACATGCCACTTTTTTTCTGATAGGTGACCGTATCCAAGGCCGCCACCGGCTCCTGCAACGCATGGTCCGGGAAGGACATCGCTTGGGAAATCATACCTTTCATCACCTGAATGCCTGGAAAACGCCTTGCCGGGACTACCTGCAAAGCATCGACCGGACCGCGGAATTAATCCGGCAATTCCAAGAACAGGACCCCCCGCTTTTTCGCCCGCCCTACGGCCGGCTCACACCCCGGTGCCTGCGCCGTATCCCCGGGGAATACCGCATCGTGCTGTGGTCCTACCTCAGCCTCGACTACGACCGTCGCATAAATCCCGAAAAATCCCTCGACCTGTTGAAACAAAAATTGGCTCCGGGACATATCCTCGTTTTTCACGACAGCCGAAAGGCCTTTTCTTCGCTTCGCCGTATTTTGCCCCCTCTGTTGGAGCATTTTACCCGGCGCGGATTTGATTTTGATAAGCTTTTTTAATATATTTGTTCACGTAATTTTAAAACACAAACTATGGGAATGTTAAAAGAATTTAAGGAATTTGCCTTTAAAGGCAACCTTATCGACATTGCCGTCGGTTTTGTAATGGGTGCCGCTTTCAAGGAAGTGGTTACCGCATTCACCGGCGGAATCGTAGCACCGCTGATCGGTATGTTGTTCAACACCGACATGCGCGATTGGAAATTGCTCTTGAAAGAAACCACCGGACCCGACGGAAAAGTGAAACAAATTTGGTTGGAATACGGTACCTTCCTCACCGCTTTGGTTGACTTTCTGATCATTGCATTCGTGATGTTCCTGTTTGTCAAAGCGGTCAACAACATGAAGAAGAAAGAGGAAGAAGCACCGGCCGCACCGCCCGAACCTTCGGCCGAAGAAAAACTCCTTACCGAAATCCGCGACTTGTTGAAAAACAAATAAGCCGGGTACCGGTACGAAAAATGCACCCCTTGTCACAAACGGCAAGGGGTTTTTTATCGCCTCCGGTTATACAATCATTCCTCTAATTATCGTATAATACGAAGGGAATGGAAAAAGGTCATAGGACGGCCGGAACCGATGACCGGTGCGTCATTGCGAGGCTTCGCCGCTTTGGAATAAGCAAAGGGAAGCGAAGCCGTGGCAATCTCCTTCTGCGGAACACGGAGAACGGAAAACGCGGCGGCGAAGCCGCTAAACGATTGCATCCGCCTGAGGCGGACACGGCGGTTTAACGATTTGATGGTTTAACATATTGCAAATCAATCTCTTCAACTTTTCAACTATTCAACAGAAACAGCCGGTTCAACGATTGCACGATTTAACGATTTAACAGAAATAGGAGATTCCTCAGTCGTAAACTCCTTCGGGATGACAAGGGTAACTATTTGATTTAGTTAAAGTTAAGGTTAAGGTTAAAGTTCCCATTCAACGATTCCACGGTTTAACGGTTCAACAACAAAATAACCTATCAATCTTCCCTATACCCCGCACCGAAAGATTTTATATTATTCCCCATCGCCCTTACCCTATTTTACTTAACTTTGTTCCGCATTTCCAAGCCCTAATCGATGAAAAAAATATACAACATACTGGTTTCCACCACCACCATGGCCATCCTGTTTGTGATTTTTGCCGCTTCCATGGCCATTGCCACCTTTATCGAAAGCCGCTACGGTACCGAAACCGCCCGTACGCTGGTATACGACGCCTGGTGGTTTGAACTGCTGATGACGCTGGGTCTCATTAACCTGATCGGAAACATTATCCGCTACCGCCTATACCGGAAAGAAAATTGGCATTCCTTCATATTTCACCTGGCTTTTATCTTTATCCTCATCGGTGCCGCCGTAACGCGCTATATCGGCTACGAAGGCCAAGTACCCATCATCGAAGGCGATACGGCCCGCCACGTGCTCAGCGAAAAAACTTATATCAAATTCCGCATCGACAACGGCCGGGAACAAAAACAAATCTACCGCCGCTTTCGCTACAACGCCCTCGGCGATAACCGTTTCCGCCTCCAAACCGATTTTCGCGGCCAACCCGTGGAATTGGAATTGCTCCAATTCATCCCCCGTTACAAGGAAACTTTCATCCAAAATCCCGCCGATCCGCTCCACCTTACCCTGGTGGAAAGTTCCACCGGCAAACGCCGTACCTTCTACCTGCCCGAAGGACGCTACCTGAACCTGGCCGGTATGTCGGTGGGATTCAACACACCGGGACAAACCGATATCGCCATCCTCGGCGACGAACAATCCTTGCACATCCAATCCCGCATTCCCGGAAATTATCAAGTAATGCAAACCGGCGAAACCGGCACCGTTCCAGCCGACACCATCGTCCCCATGCACACCGGCGCGCTCTACACCTTCGGCAATCTGCGCTTTGTGGTACCCGAAAGCCCGCGCCACGGCCATCCCGCCATGATGGAAGGCAAGGACGGTAGCAATCCGTGGAATTACCTGGAATTCAAGGTGACAGCCAACGGCCAAACCGACACCATAGGTGTTACCGGTGGCCAATACTACACCGGCGCGCCGCAAATCTTTTCCCTCGGCGGCCTCAATTTTGTCCTGGGTTACGGTCCCAAGCGCATCCCCTTGGGTTTCGGCATCCACCTGCGTGATTTCCAAATAGATTATTATCCCGGCTCCCGAAGCCCCAAATCCTACGCCAGCGAAATCACCGTCATCGACCGCGATACCGTCTTTCCCTACCGTATCTACATGAACCATGTGTTGGACTACAAAGGCTACCGCTTCTTCCAATCGTCCTACAACGTTACGCCCCAATACGAACAAACCTTCCTCTCGGCCAATCATGATTTCTGGGGAACCTGGATTACCTACATCGGTTATGCCATGCTCTACTTCGGATTGCTCATGATTTTTGTCAATCCCCATTCACTCTACAACCGCATTTCGCGCCACCTGGCCTACATCCAGCGCAAGAAAAAAGAAATGGGTCTCATCCTGCTACTGGCTTTCACCTTCCAAGCCCAAGCCCAACACGGCGCCGATACCCTGGTGCCCCAACTGGACATCACCAATCCCCAAAACATCGGCCGTATCCTGCGTCCTACGATTGCTCCCGACAGCATCGCCGAAAAATTCGGCCATTTGGTTATCCAAGACTACGGCGGACGTATGAAACCCGTCAATACCTACGCCTCCGAACTCTTCCGCAAACTGTCCAAACACGACACCTACAAACTGCCCGGCACCCAAGACAAAATCAACGCCGACCAAGGCCTGCTCTCCATGACAGTGGCACCGGAAATTTGGTCCTACGCCCCGCTCATCTACCTGGAACGAGGCGACGACCGTGTACGCGGCATCCTCGGCCTGGACAAAAAAACCAAATACGCCCGCCTGGTGGACTTCTTCGACGAACAAGGCAATTACAAACTGGCCCCCTACGTGGAACAGGCTTCCAAAAAACGCATCAAATCCAAGTTTGACAAGGACGTGGAAAACATCGACAAACGCGTCAATCTCCTCTACGCCACCTTGATGCAAACCAACTTGCGCCTCTTCCCTCTGCCCGGCGACCCCAACAACCGCTGGTACGCCCCCCGCGAAGCCGGAAAAGCCGGTTTCCACGGCAACGATTCACTGTTTACCGTCAAAATCATTCCCATGCTGGCCCAAGCCGTGGCCGATAAGGACTACACCCTGCAATCCAAAATCATCGACGGTATCGACCAATTCCAACGCCGGTTCGGCGCCGCCGTCTATCCGCCCGCCAAACGCATCAAATGGGAAATCTATTACAACAAACACGACGCTTTCCGCAGCATGTTTTGGCAACTGATGCTGGCTTCCATCGTACTGCTCTTCCTGGCTATCGCACGCATCATTCGCGACAACCGCCTGTTCAAATGGCTCTCGTGGCTGACCAATGCGGTGATTTTCTACTTTTTCCTCAAAATGGTGTTCTTCCTCGGCCTGCGCTGGTACATCAGCGGACATGCCCCCTGGTCCAACGCCTACGAATCCATGATCTACATCGCCCTGGCCACCCTGATGTTCGGCCTGTGGTACGGCCGCAAATCCCAACTGACGCTGGCTTCCACGGCCTTTGTGAGCTCCATGATGCTCATGATTGCCCATTGGAACTGGATGGATCCCGCCATCGAAAATCTGGTACCCGTACTGGATTCCTACTGGCTCATGATTCACGTGGCCGTTATCGTGGCCAGTTATGGACCCTTCACCCTCAGCGCCATGCTCGCCTTGCTGACCATGTTGTTTATCATTTTCACCACCAATCGCAATAAACCCAAATTCGAACTGATTATCAAGGAACTAACCGATATCAACAAAATGTCGCTCATCGTGGGTATCGTCCTGCTGACCATCGGAACATTCCTCGGCGGACAATGGGCCAACGAAAGCTGGGGCCGTTATTGGAGTTGGGACCCTAAGGAAACCTGGTCGCTCATTAGCATTATGCTCTACGCGTTGGTGATTCACTCCCACATGATTCCTTGGCTGCGCGGTCTTTTCCGCTTCAATACGCTGTCGCTCTGGACCTTTGCCTCCATTCTCATGACCTATTTCGGCGTGAATTTCTACCTTGCCGGCTTGCATTCCTACGCCAAAGGTGAACCGGTCAAAACGCCGGAATGGATCTACACCACCGTGGTCGTCCTATTGATTATCAACCT
>JAADEB010000153.1 GCA_013153655.1 Chlorobiota bacterium | reverse complement strand
TTCATTTTCCACATATTTACTTTATTTTTGCGCACAAACAAATTTTAGAAGATTTCAAACGAATGAAAAATATTTCGGGACGCATTTTTGCCGTTTTGCTTTTCCTGTTGGCCACTGCCGCATGGCTGCCCGCCCAGGAAACCGAAAAGGCACACGCCGCAGAGGAAACCACGCACGAAGCCACCCATGAAGAAGGCCATATCGACACAGGCGAAATCGTAGCCCACCACACCAGCGATTCGCATGATTATGTGTTTGAAATTCCCGGTTTTAAACATACCTTTCACCTGCCCGTGATTCTTTGGACCAAAAAAGGTCTGAGTATTTTCTCTTCCGCCCAGTTCAAAGGCGACAACGAAGGCAAAGTGGTGGTAACGGACGATAAGGGAAACAAATTCGTCAAAATCCACGAAGTCATCTACTACGCCGACAAAGTGCACGAAGGCGATCATCCCACGGCCCTGGATTTCGACAAGCGTCCTTTGGATTTTTCCTTTACACGCAACGCCTTGGCCATTCTGTTTGTGTTTTTATTGTTGTTCTGGGTCATTCGCATGTCGGTAAAGGCTTACAATAATCCCAAGAAACTGCCCAAAGGCATCGCCGGATTTATCGAACCCATCGTGGTGTTTATCCGCGATGATATCGCCATTCCCAACATCGGCAAGGACAAGTACGAAAAATATATGCCCTACCTGCTGACGGTGTTTTTCTTTATCCTGTTCAGCAACCTGGTGGGACTGATTCCTTTTGCCCCCTTCGGACACAATATTACGGGTAATATATTGGTCACCTTTGTACTGGCCACCTTTACCTTTATTATTGTAACCCTCAGCGGCAACAAACATTATTGGAAACACATCCTTACACCCGATGTACCCAAATTGCTATGGCCCATCATGGTGCCCATCGAAATTCTGGGTATGTTTACCAAGCCTTTTGCATTAATGGTGCGTTTGTTTGCCAACATTTTGGCCGGCCACACCATCATGATCAGCTTGGTGGCCTTGATATTCATTTTCGGTTCCGTGTGGGTATCACCCGCATCGGCATTGTTTGTCATCTTCATGAGTTTTATCGAAATCATGGTGGCCTTCATTCAGGCCTATGTATTCACCATCCTGTCGGCGCTGTTCATCGGCCTGGCGGTGGAAGAACACGAGCATGAACACGAACATGAAACCGAAACCGTACATTAAAAAATAAATATTCATATAAACCACTAAAAACCATTATTATGACAGGAGCATCATTAGCAGGAATCGGCGCCGGATTGGCCGCCATCGGAGCAGGCATCGGAATCGGCCGTATCGGTGGATCGGCTACCGAAGCCATGGCTCGCCAACCGGAATTTGCCGGTAAGATCCAAACCGCTATGTTGATTGCCGCCGCCTTGGTGGAAGGGGTAGCCCTTTTTGCCGTGGTAGTAGCGATGATCAAGTAAGCACACAAAACCGGAGGAACACGCCGGCGATTGGCCGGCGCCGTTCCTTTGATTTAAACTTCATTAAAAAAAAACGATTTGAATAAAATATAAAGGATATGAATCTGACATCACCCGAATCGCTCATTTTTTGGATGACCTTGTTTTTCCTGATTTTCTTTTTCCTGCTGACCAAATTCGGCTGGAAACCCATATTGCAAGCCGTCAAGGAACGCGAACGAAGCATCGAGGAAGCCCTGGACGAAGCCGAGCGCGTGAAGCAGGAAATGGCCAAGCTCAAAGCCGATAACGAAAAGCTCTTGCAGGAAGCCCGCCAACAACGCGAACAAATCCTGAAAGAAGCCCGCGAACTCAAAGAACAAATGCTGGCCGAAGCCCGCTCCGAAGCCGAAAAACAACGCGCCGAAGAGCTCAACAAAACGCGCCAAATCATCGAAGCCGAACGTCAGGCGGCCTTGAAGGACATCCACAATCAAGTGGCCCAAATCGCCGTGGAAATGGCCGAAAAAGTGCTCCGCGGACAACTGGACGACAAAGACCGGCAAGTGGAATTGATCAAGAAAAACTTGAAGGAATTAAACCTGAACTAAAATGAAAGTTTCCAAAGCCGCCAAACGATACGTGAAAGCCGTCTTCGAACTGGCCCGCCAACAAAACCAATTGGACCGGCTGGCCAAGGACATGCAAGCCGCCCAACAAATTTTTGAAACCCATCCGGAGCTTATCAACTTTTTGCGCCGGCCCACCGTAGCGGCTTCCGCCAAAAGCCAAACCCTCCGAAAAATATTTTCCGGCGATTTCAGCCCGCTGTTTCGCCAATTACTTGACCTGCTGGCCCGACGCAAACGCCTGGAATTGCTTCCCGACATCGCCTACCTGTTCAACGAACATTACAAGAAAGCCCAAGGCATCGTGGAAGCCCGCGTAACCCTGGCCGTACCCGTGACGGACGAACTGCGCAACCAATTCCTGGAAAAAGTGAAGCAAATCACCGGCAAGGACCGCATCGAACTCCAAATGGAAACCGATCCGGACATCATCGGCGGCTATATCCTCCAAATCGGCGACCTGCGTATCGACGACAGCGTACGCGGCAAAATCCGCAAAATCAAACAAAAAATCATTCAATAACCAAGCATATCCAACACGAAAAAACATTCAGTTATGGCAGAAATAAAAGCATCCGAAATATCGGCCATCATCAAGGAACAACTGGCACAAGCCGATACTTCGGTCAATCTGGACGAAACGGGAACCGTCCTGGAAGTAGGTGACGGTATTTCGCGCGTTTACGGATTGAACAACGCGCAATACGGCGAACTGGTGGAATTCGACAACGGTTCGCAAGGCGTGGTCCTGAACTTGGAAGAGGACAACGTGGGTATCGTGATCCTGGGACCCTACCGCGACATCAAGGAAGGTTCCTCCGTAAAACGTCTCAACCGTATCCTTTCCATTCCCGTAGGCGAAGGCCTCATCGGCCGCGTGGTCAATACCCTGGGACAACCCATCGACGGCAAAGGCGCCATCCAAGGCGAATTGATCAACCTGCCCATGGAACGCAAGGCGCCCGGCGTTATCTACCGCCAACCCGTAAAAGAACCCTTGCAAACGGGTATCAAAGCCATCGATGCCATGATTCCCATCGGACGGGGACAACGGGAGCTGATCATCGGCGACCGCCAAACCGGTAAAACCACCGTGGCCATCGACACCATTATCAACCAAAAAGAATTCTACGACAAAGGCGAACCGGTGTACTGCATCTATGTAGCCATCGGACAAAAAGCCTCCACCGTAGCCCAAATCGCCAAGAAATTGGAAGATGCCGGCGCCATGGACTACACGGTTATCGTAGCGGCCAACGCTTCGGACCCTGCACCCATGCAAGTGTATGCTCCCTATGCCGGAGCCGCCATCGGCGAATACTTCCGCGACACCGGACGCCCGGCCCTGATTGTGTACGACGACCTGTCCAAACAAGCCGTGGCCTACCGCGAAGTGTCCTTGCTCCTGCGCCGCCCGCCGGGACGTGAAGCCTACCCGGGTGACGTATTCTACCTCCACTCCCGCCTCCTGGAACGTGCGGCCAAAATCATTGAGGACGACAACGTGGCCAAAATGATGAACGACGTACCCGCACCGCTCAAAGACAAACTCAAAGGCGGCGGATCGCTCACGGCCCTGCCCATCATCGAAACCCAAGCCGGCGACGTGGCAGCCTACATTCCCACCAACGTGATTTCCATCACCGACGGTCAGATTTTCTTGGAATCCGACCTGTTCAACGCCGGTATTCGTCCGGCTATCAACGTGGGTATTTCCGTATCGCGTGTGGGTGGTTCGGCTCAGATCAAACCCATGAAAAAAGTGGCCGGTACGCTGAAATTGGACCAAGCCCAATTCCGCGAATTAGAAGCCTTTGCCAAATTCGGTTCCGACCTGGATCCCGTTACGCTCAACGTAATCGAAAAAGGACGCCGCAACGTGGAAATCCTCAAACAACCGCAGCATCAACCCATGCCGGTGGAAGAACAAGTGGCCATCATCTTTGCCGGAACCAAAAACCTGCTGCGCAACGTGCCGGTGGACAAAGTGAAGGAATTCGAAAAAGATTACCTGGAATTCCTGCGCATGCGCCATCGCGACATCCTGGACCGCATCCGCAAAGGCGAATGGAACGACGAAATCGCCGAAGTGCTGACGCGTGTGGCCAAGGAAATCGCCGCAGCCTTCGCCGAAACCGAATAATTCACCAAACCGAAAAAAGCCGTTAATCTATGGCCAACCTGAAAGACATACGCAACCGCATATCCTCGGTCAAGTCCACGATGCAAATCACCAACGCCATGAAAATGGTGTCGGCGGCCAAGCTCAAAAAAGCCCAAGAGGCCATCGAAAGCATGCGCCCTTATGCCGACAAGTTGGATGAATTGCTCATGATGCTCAGTGCCGGCATGGATACCAACGAAGGCAACCCGTACGCCCGCGAAAGCGAAGCCAAACGCGTGCTGCTGGTGCCCGTTACGTCCAACCGCGGCCTCTGTGGCGCCCTCAACTCCAATGTGGTGAAGGAAACCCAGCTGGCCCTGGCCTACTGGACCGGCAAGGATGCCCAAGTGGACATCCTGACCATCGGTAAGCGCGCCTACGATATCCTGAAAAAAACCGGAAAAGTCATTCAAAACCGAAGCGACATTTTCGACCGCGACGTGGATTACGACAAAGCCATGGAAACGGCCGAATTTATCATGAATGCCTTTGCCGGCAAGGAGTACGACCGCGTGTACCTGATCTATAACCGCTTCAAGAACGCCGCCGTACAGAACGTGCAAAACGAACTGTACCTGCCCGTTCAAAAACCCGAAGCGCAAGCGCAGGCCAACATCGATTACATCTACGAACCCTCCCAGAAGGAAATCGTGGAACAGTTGATACCCAAATCCTTGAAAACCCGCTTTTTCCGCACCCTGCGCGACGCTTGGGCCTCGGAACACGGTGCGCGTATGACGGCCATGCACAAGGCCACGGACAACGCCAAGGAAATGGCCGCCGAACTCACCTTGCAATACAACAAGGCACGCCAGGCCGTGATTACCGGCGAAATTCTGGAAATCGTCAGCGGCGCCGAAGCCTTGAAGAACCAAGGATAAGCATTAAAACAAACCATACAAAAACCGCCTCCGCATTCCGGGGGCGGTTTTGTATTTATAACATAACCAATCATCTCATTCCACCCGGTTCCGTTGAAATATCATATTTGTAATATTAAA
>JAADEB010000172.1 GCA_013153655.1 Chlorobiota bacterium | reverse complement strand
CCGAGGCACAATATTCGATAACGCGGTCGAAAGCACGGTTGCGGGTAACGTAATAATCCGGATGACGGCGCATCCATTGGCGAAAACTTTTGTTTTCACGGAATTTTTCCGGAAAAAGCACCATACGCGGGTCGGGCGACCACCAAAGGACGGGCCATCCTTCTTCGTACCAAGGAAAAATCCCCTTAGCATAGGCTTCCAGAAGGATTTCCGTATCCAAGCTTCCACCCACCGCTACCAGACCTTCTTCATCCGCTTCGCTGGGCGAAGGGAGGCGTTGCCCGGAAGGGGATAACCATGTCATATGTGGTTTTTATTTTTCGTCCTTGTCGCCATCTTCGTCATGGCCCATGATTTCCGATGCCTTGTTGGCCGCCACCAGCGAAGCCACCATTTCGTTGAGCAAGTTACTGGCCGTGTTGGGCGCATTGGGTAGCAAAATCAAGTTGGATTTATTATCCTGGCCGATGGCTTGGAGGGTATCGTAGTGTTGGGTAATAACGATAAGGGCCGAGGCTTCCTGGGGATTGATGCCGGCACGGTTGAGCACATCCACCGATTCTTCGAGGCCTTTGGCGATTTCGCGGCGTTGATCGGCGATACCTTTACCTTGGAGGCGTTTGCTTTCGGCTTCGGCTTTGGCGCGTTCCACGATACGGATGCGTTGGGCATCGCCTTCGAATTGGGCGGCCACTTTTTCGCGTTCGGCGGCATTGATGCGGTTCATGGCGGCCTTCACCTGTGCATCGGGATCGATATCGGTCACCAGGGTTTTGATGATGTTGTAACCGTACTCGATCATGGCGTCGTTGAGCTCGCTCTTGATGGCAATGGCGATATCGTCTTTACGCTCGAACACGTCGTCCAAACGCATTTTGGGCACTTCGGCACGTACCACATCGAAAATATAGGAAGTGATTTGGGCCGCGGGATCTTCCAATTTATAGTAAGCGTCCTTCACGCGGTCCTTGGGAATTTGGTATTGGGTGGACACTTTCAGGTGGACGAACACATCGTCTTTGGTCTTGGTCTCGACAATAACGTCCAACTGCTGAATACGCAGGTTAATGGGCTTGGATTTACGGTCAATGAAGGGAAGTTTCATCTGAAAACCGGCAAACCTGACCGAATGGAATTTACCCAATCGTTCGATAATAACGGCCGTCTGTTGGCGTACGATAAAAAAACCGTCCAAAATCAGCAATAAGAGGAAAAACAGAAGCACATAAGTAAAAATCATAATGAACATTTTTATGGTTAACGATTATTGAAAGTTACGAATTTTTTTTCATTCGGAGGTTGATTTATTCATTGCGCGGCATACGGAACAAATCCGTTCGCAATCCCATATAAAACCATGTGTTATTCGCATTGTCAAATACGGAATATGGTTTTTCGATGCTGAAAGTTCGTTTATCGATTCCACCGAAAATTTGAAGACGGTAAACGGGATTTATCATATAAAAGGCTTCCAGGTTCCATACTTGCCGTTTGAAGAGATTTCCCGACAAAATATGCACATCCGAATCGGAGAAGCGTTCTTCGTAATCACGGTAAATATTCCAACCGTAGGAACGGGAATCGCCGGGAATATCCAAACCTTGACGTCCGCTGTCCGCCAGAAGGGAGGCACCCCAACGGCCGTATTGCCATCGAAACATGAAAATCCATTCGGTAAGGTTGGCACCCCAGGGATGGGCCAAGGGCCAATTGTCATGCGCATAATTGATACGAACCCGGTGATGGGAATAGGTAAACGGACGGACAAAATTATGTTCCAAACGTATGGAAAAGCGATGTTTGGCCAAACGTTGAACGGAATGTATTCCCCATTGGAAAGCATATTTGTTGCCCCAATAACCGGGATTGCCGAAAAACTTGGACACGGTCATCTCGTCCAACAAGAATTGCACATAAATATCCGTTCGGTAAGGCAGGCGGTAACGGGTTTCCATGCCCAAAACCGTATTGGCAGGTTTGGTGCCCGTTTGGAACTCCAAAGTTTTGAAGAATATGACGGGGTTGAGAAAATTGGGATCGAAACCTTTACCCAATGAAGGATCCCAAATAACATTTTCAAAAAGACCGATATTCCAGCGAGGCAAAACCGCCCAATCGATATAATGGGTGGCCATATATTTTTGATGATAAACACCGCCGTTTACCACTTCGGGACGCAAATCCTGCAAGACAGACCACATGACGATGTAACGCAAATGCCAAAAACGGCTTTCGATGCGAAAATAACCGTAGGGCGGCACCTTATCGTCCAGGAAAAGGGAGCGGTGGCCGTAACCGATAAAGGGAGTTCCGTGTCCGATATGAAATGAGAAATAGGGCGACGGCCGGTAATCCACATACCCGGTAACCCGTGGAAAATCCAATACACCTCCGTTATCGGCCTTGGCAATGCCGAAACCCGGAATCACCGCCGGAAATCCGTTACCCGTCTCATGAAGGCGGTACCAACGGTATTCCCACTCCGGAAACCGCGCCTGATTTTCCATGATTTCGGTACCGAACCGGACTTGCCGCCCCACATATCCGTCCACACGCACACCACGGGTATTGACAAAAGTATGTCCCACACTGTCGTTCACCCTTCCGGCTTCCAACCACAACAAAGGCTGCACCCGGAAACCGTAATCGCGGGTACGCACTTCCCACAAAGGTTTATTCAGCAACCAATCCGCCGGGCGGGAACCGGTCTTAATACGTCCACTGCTATCCGGAACGGCACAAGAAAAATCATAGGGATAGAAAGCCGTATATTGCCGGAGGGAATCTTCACCGGCACACCGGGTTTCCACATGCCGGGGGCGGGGATAATTCCTTTGTTGCTGTGCCATGGCAGTACAAACGGCCAGTAAGGATGCGAAAAAAAAGACGAATCGTTTCATATACCGGTTTTACGGGTGAAGATAGAAAAAAACAGGGATTTAGTGGGTATCGTGATTATAGCCGGTTGATCCCAAAAACCGAATGCGTCCCAATGAATCGATCACATAGGTTTCGCGAGTGGCACGAAGCGTATCCCTGGGTTCGCCGCCGATTCTGTAACGAAGAATGACCGTATCGCCGGCAATAAGCGTATCGCCGCGGCGCAAAGTGTTGCGAGCATCATGAACCCGTGTTTCCATATCGTAGCCGCTGGAATAATAATGACACACATCCATAGCCGACCAAAGAACCGAATCATTATAGGTGACCAGGAAAAAGGCGCGATCTCCGTACAAGATTTTGGCTTTGTAGGCTTTGTCCTTTCCCACATCCACCGGAGATAGACTGCGCATGACATCGGATATGAATTTATGAAAAGGAAACAAAGCCCGGCTTTCCCGTTCGGGAATAACGGTGAAGGTGCAGGAATCATCCTGCTTGATAGTCTGCAAACCTTCGAGCATGAAATCGCCCCGGTAAGGCTGGGGATTACAAAATGCCTCTTCTACATGGACGGGAAAGCCGCGATAAGCTTCCGACCCTATGGTTTTGGCTATACTATCGAAGGCTTTGGCATAAGAGGGAACCCGGTAAACGCCTTCGGTTTTCTCCGTTTCCTTTGTTTTTTTTCTCGGATTTTGGCAAGAGAAGGCAAGGAAAACAAGCATCCAAACCGGGACAAACCATATGAGGAAACGTCGGACGGGCATAAACTGGTTTTACATACCAAAGATAGGAAAAGTGTCTTGAACCGAGAAATGCAGCAGAAGATACGGTAATGATTTCGGGACAACTGTGTATACCTGCTTTTATTCTTTAAACAGATCGGGTTTCCGAGCCAGAAGCGGCACAACATTGTCTTTAAAATACGCCGGGGGTATATCCCTAAAAAAAGGATTGTACAGCAAATCAAAAAAATCGCTCAATTTTGTTCCGTAGAGGTCGTCAAAAATAAAGATAGCGGCATAGAATTTTGCTTGATTGCTTATAAAATCCGGATATTCCTCTTCACTATTAGGAACATGGGTTGAAAACGCAGGCAAGTTCAGCAACAAGGAAAGTCCTGTGGTCAGACGTTCGTTTACCTGCATTTCGTCCTTTACCAATTCTTCAATGGGAACACCTTTCTTTCCGGTTATCGCATTCACTAAGGATTGGGTTATTTTGTCGGCTTTCTTCTTACTAATCAGTCCTTTGCTACCACCTAAATCAATTATGATCATTCTATTGAGAAT
Source organism: Chlorobiota bacterium (assembly GCA_013153655.1). Lineage (GTDB taxonomy): Bacteria > Bacteroidota > Bacteroidia > Flavobacteriales > Flavobacteriaceae > JAADED01. Next base: position 1,069 of record JAADEB010000172.1, on the reverse strand, counting down.
ACCTGCCATATCAATAAAATAGTCATGGTTAGTATTTTCAACTATATCATGGGTTAAGGTTATTAAAGTGGTCACTTTTGAGGGGCTTTTTAGTTTGAAAACGACTTCGGGTGATAAGCTGTAATCATCCATAGCATCAATTTTTTGTTAATGATAATTTTTTTCACAAGATGCTCATTTTTTTTGAATTTCAACCTGTCCGTTGTCGATTACCGGGTTTTGTAATAACGAAAACGACGGAAACGAAAAATACTTTTCTTTACCCCATCCTCAAAATGCACCTCCCGCACCGTGGTACTCGCCACGCAAGCAACGCCCCGCCGCGTCATTTCGGATACGAAGGCAAAGCAATAAGTAGCTTCGCCCATAATGTGGACGGTTATTTCCTTGCCGTATTTGGCAATAAATTCCTCCACTTTTTCTTTGGCCAAAGCTACCACGGCCTCTTCATCCCATTCGGGATCTATGCTTGGGAAAGGCTCATCGACAATTTCGCCGAATTGTTTTCGCGCGGCCTTTAATTGCTCCGGCGGCCAGGCGGAGGAAGGGTGGTTGGAGTGGTTGAGGAGGGTCATGTATAGCGATAAATTTCGTCTAATATTTTAGAATTCATATTTATATAATTAACTTCTGAATTTTCTATATTTAATAAATTTTTTATTCCCTCAAAAGCAGAAGTAATATGCTCAATATTATCCTCTTCTCTAATGCCAATTCCCTCATGAGCCAATCTATTTCTTAAACTATCAATTCCCAATGGAAGGGTTTCTGCTGTGTAGTTATTTATGTAACCACTATTAATATTTGAATAAATTTGAATTAAATCCTTTAATTTTGAATAGGAATCCAAACCATGTAATAATAAATTTAATTTTGCAGGAATACCTGAAAAATGTTCCCGTGGAAGATTTAATTCCTCTGCCCATTCTTCATAAGCACAAATTTCTTTATCAAAGTTTGTATTACCACAATTTTCATTTATTTTTTCTTTAATCAAGGCGCTTAAAAGAAATTCGAAAGCCTGCTGAAATTTCAAAATAAAATCATTTATCCTTCCTGTTTGAAGCAA
>JAADEB010000155.1 GCA_013153655.1 Chlorobiota bacterium | reverse complement strand
TGCTGCGGAACACGGTATGAACTACTTTGACTTACTTCATTATGTAGAAGGAGATTGCTTCGCTCCACGTTGTTCCGCTCGCAATGACGGATAACGGGAAACGTGGTTTATTCTGTTAAACCGTTAAATCGTTGAATCGTTAAATCGAAACTTTAACTTTAACCTTAACTAAATCAGATAGTTACCTTTGTTGTTCTCCCGCAGGGACGCTGTGCGCGAAGGAGTTTACGACTGAGGAATCTCCTGTTTTTGATGAAGAGTTGAATAGATTTGTTTAATCGTTGAACCGTTCAATCGTGGAATCGTTGAATCGCCGTGTCCGCCTCAGGCGGATTAAATCGGGTATTTCTGTTGAAGAGATGAATAGTTGAACTGTTGAATAGATTGGTTTATCGTTTACTAAATCGTTTTCGCAGAATCTCTTTGAGAGCCGTATCGACCCGTGGACAATCGTTTAACCGATTTTTTTTGACGATTTATACCGGCGTCTCATTTCTGTCATTATGAATATGACCCATGTAGGGACGCGATATATGCAATACCTTTATCTCTAAGTTCCGAATAAGGTTTTCCGTTCGGCCTTGACCGTGTACCGGATTAAGGGTTTAGCGTTTGCGCTTGTTGGCGATTTTGATATAATTTTCCAAGGCCATGGTCATGGAGCGGTTTTCGGGCGAAGGCGCCTTGATGTCCACGCGCAGGCCGCGGTCGAGGGCGGCCTGATAGGTATTGTTGCCGAAGACGGCGATGCGGGTGTCGTTTTGCTTGAAATCGGGAAAATTGTGGAAGAGCGACTCGATACCCGAAGGGCTGAAAAAGACCAAAATGTCGTAGTACACGTCCGCCAAGTCGGACAAGTCGCTGATAACGGTGCGGAAAAACATGGCCGATTTCCATTTCACACCCAAATCGTTGAGCATCTCGGGTACCTGGGGTTTCAGCTTGTCCGAAGAAGGCAGGAGAAATTTACCGTTGGGGTATTTGCGAATCACCTCTTTGAGGCCGTTGATGGTGCCGTCGCCGAAGAGGATACGGCGTTTGCGGTAGACGATGTATTTGGTCAGGTATTTGGCAATGGCTTCGGAGGTGCAGAAATAACGGTTGGTGTTGGGAATATTGTAACGCATTTCCTCGGCGATGCGAAAATAATGGTCGATGGCCGTACGCGAGGTGAAAATAATGGAATCGTAATCGGACAGATTGATTTTCTGACGGCGTACTTCCTTCACCGTGGCGCCTTCCACATGAATGAAGGGACGGAAATCCACCTTAACTTTCAATTTTTTGCTCAAATTGAAATAAGGTGATTTTTCGCTTTGCGGTTCGGGTTGGGAAACGAGGATGCTTTTGACTTTCTTGATAAGAGGTGCCGTCTCTTTGTTCTTCATATTGCTTAAATTACGTAAGAAAATATTACCACCAAAGGTAAAATTATCAATGTGCAAAGATACAAAATAATATAAATACCTTTTATGCCGAGCTCCGAAGAGGCTATCTTAAAGAACTGCAAACAGTAATAAATCAATCCTATTCCCAAAGCCAAACTGATGATGCGCCACGACCAAATGCCGGGAACGGGTAGAAAATAGACGAGAAAAAATACGATGCTCCACCAAAGACTCAGGTAAAAAACCAAGGATAATTGAAGGAAATATATATCGGAAAATACTTTTTTTCGCCAATGAAACAGCCACAAAACGAACAGGTTGAGAAAATAGGCTCCCACGGCCACCGTCCATACACCGCTTATGCCGGAATGGCGGAATATGTGCACCGAAAAAATAATGTAGGCCGTTATCCAAAGGATAAACATCAGGTGGACCAACACCTTTTCCAATGAAAAGAATTGATGGGCGCGGGAACGGTAGGCGTGGTAAAATACCAACGGATTTCGGCGAACTTGCTCGAAGCGGTGAGGAAAAAGGATTTTCCACAAAGCCGTCAGCATCCATAAACCCAATATGGCATAAAGGACCATATGCGCATCAGGACGCGGCATTGTTGCGGGATTTTCGGAAAAATTCTTTCAACAGGAGCATCAAAAATTCGGCGTTTCCGATGAGATAGCGACGCCACATGCGGCGGGGTTCCTGAATAAGGCGGTAGAACCATTCCAATCCGGCTTTTTGCATCCACAAAGGGGCGCGCTTGGTTTTGCCGGCCACCACGTCGAAGCTGCCGCCTACACCCATAACGAAGGGTACGTTCTTCAAGATATGCTTGTATTTTTTCAGGAAGATTTCCTTTTTGGGCGAACTGATGGCCACAAAAAGCAAGTCGGCTCCGCTGGCGGCGATTTGCTTGGCGATGTTTTCCTCGTCTTCCGGTCCGAAATAGCCGTTACGGTAGCCGGCGATGATTTCGGGACCGTATTTTTCGCTCCAAATATCCTTTACCTTGGACACCACCTCTTCGCGGGCGCCGAAGAGGAAAATTTTATGGCCTTCGGAGGCGGCGTTTTCCACCAGCCGGTTCATCAGGTCGATTCCGGCCACGCGTTCTTTGAGCGGCTTTCCCAGGATTTTGGAGGCCCAAACGATGGAGATGCCGTCGGCATTGATCAGGTCGGCTTCCAGTACGGAGCGGCGTAATTGTTCGTCCTTTTGCATGGCTACCACTTTGCCGGCGTTGATGACAATATGATGCAAGGGTTCGCGGTTTCGGACCCGGCGGCGGATGAGGTCCAGGGTTTCGTCCATACTGAGATTGGCCACCGGGATGCCGAAGAGTTCCACTATGGGGATTCCGGGTATCATTTACCAGATTTTTACGCGTTGTCGGGGAGCTAGATACATGCTGTCGCCGGGGCGAATCGTGAAAGCGCGATGGAAAGCTTCCATGTTGCGGAGCGGTTGGTAGGCTCGAACACGACCGGGAGAATGAGGGTCGGTTTTGATTTGTTTGATCAGGGCGTCTTTACGCATTTTGGTTCGCCATACCACGGCCCATGACATAAAATAACGTTGTTCGGGCGTGAAGCCATCGATTTTACCCGGTTTTCCGTGATCGTTCCAATATTTGTTCAAGGCCGTGTAGGCGGCAAACACGCCACCCAGGTCGCCGATGTTTTCACCCAAGGTGAATTTTCCGTTGATATACAGGCCGGGCAATACTTCGATGGCGCTGTATTGTTCGGCCAGTTTTTCGCCGCGTTTTTGGAAGTTTTCGAAATCTTCCGGTTTCCACCACATGCGGAAATTGCCGTTGGCGTCGAATTTGGCGCCTTGGTCGTCGAAACCGTGGGAAATTTCATGGCCGATCACCGCTCCGATACCGCCGAAATTCACCGCCGCATCGGCATGCGGGTCGAAGAAAGGTGCTTGCAGGATGGCGGCCGGGAACACGATTTCGTTATTTAGCGGATTGTAATAGGCATTGACGGTTTGGGGGGTCATACCCCATTCGCTGCGGTCCACGGGCCGGTGAAGGCGGCGGCGCATATCGTCGTAATGCCAACGATGTACGGCCAGGGCGTTGTCGAAATAGTTGCCGCCTTCGGCGGGTGATTTGATTTTCATGGTCGAATAATCTTTCCATTTGTCCGGATAGCCGATTTTTACCAACAGCTTGTCCACTTTTTCCTTGGCTTTTTCCTTGGTTTCGGCACTCATCCAATCCAGGCGGTCGATGCGTTCTTTGTAGGCTTTTTGCAGATATCCTACCAATTCCTTAGCTTTTTGTTTGGCTTCCGGTGTAAAATAACGGTCCACATAAACTTTGCCGAGGGCTTCGCCGATGCCCCGGTTGACCGTGTTCAAGGCTCTTTCTTCCAAAGGCATGCGGCGGGGCGTACCGCGAAGGGTTTTACCGTAGAATTCCCAGTTGGCATGGCTGATTTCTTCCGACAAACGGCCGGCACTGCTGCGCAACAAGGTCCAGCGCAAATAATCGCGTACGGCTTCCCAATCGCCTTCTTTCAGTATTTGTTCGAAAGCGGGCAAATAACGGGGTTGGGAAAGAATCAAAGAGTCGCTGTGTAAACCCAGCTCATCCGCATAAGCGCGCCAATCGAAAGAAGGTGCCTCTTTGTACAAATCCGCCATTTTTCGGGGATTGTAACGGTTCTCGGGTTGGCGGCGTTCCACTTTGTTGAGCACGGCGCGGGCCAGACGGGTTTCAATCTTCATCACGTTTTCGGCGGCTTTTTTGCCGTCGGGCCGTCCGGGAAGGAATTGCCACATGCGTTCGATATGTTGGCGGTATTGGTTACGGCGGCGGCGGGCATCCTCGTCGCCGGACAAATAATAATCGCGACCGGGCAATCCGAAAGTACCGCTGCTGAGATAAAGCACGTTGATATTGCTTTGCTTCATATGCGGTGCGGCATAGAGCGTCAAAAAAGCCGACTCGAAATAGGGTTCGGTGCGGACGAGATATTTACGCAGACTCTCGGGAGAATTTACCGAATCGACGGCTTGCAGAAAAGGAACGAGGGGGCGGATACCCAAGCGGCTGCGTGTGGCCGTGTCCATAATGCTGGCATAATAGTCCAAAGCCTTCTTTTGGTCGCTTCCGGAACGGTAGTTGTTCTTGACCGATAATGTTTTGACCAAATCCAGTAGAGCCGAATCGGTGCGTTTGCGCAATTCCGAAAAGGCGCCCCAACGCGAACGGTCGGGCGGCATTTGAGCCGTGCGTTGCCAGGTGCCGTTTACATACATATAGAAATCGTCCTGCGGACGTATCGTAGTATCCATATATTGCAACGGAATAGCGTGATAGACTTCTTGTTTGTTCATGGAGGCGGGTTTTTCCCGGTTGATTTTTCCGGATTGGCATCCTGTCAGCCGCAAACCGAGCATCAAGACGATAAGCGGCAATACCGTATTTCTTTTCATATAAATCAATGCTAAATTTTGGCAAAGATACGATATTATGACGGCATCTTCATTCGTATAAAACTTAACCTTACATCAAGAAGGTAATGTTTATCACAGACTAAAAAGTATACGTTTGTCCCGGGTAAATAATAACCGGCTCTCGCCAATCGCCATTTTAATTATAAATTTTGCGATTATGTTCGCAAAAACTTGTGAGATTTTGCGGTTAGGTAAGGTTTTCCGGCATAATGAATTCCATGAAATTATGCTTATGAATAATTTTGGCTTCGGCGACGGGATATTGCTCCAAAAAGCTTTTCGGTATTTTTTTCTTTTTCTTTGGATTCCAAGTGAACTCGTAGGCATACAGGTGTCCGTTTCGTTCTTCCACATAATCGATTTCCTGTCCGTTGTGGGTTCGCCAGAAGTAGCGAT
>JAADEB010000163.1 GCA_013153655.1 Chlorobiota bacterium | reverse complement strand
ACGTTTTGTAGAGACGCCGTATAACGGCGTCTCATTATTTGTTGTTTTATAAATAATCGGTAGAGACGCGATGCATCGCGTCTCTACCATACGATGATTTGATGCATGATACGTAGAGACGCCGGTGTACGGCGTCTTTACATTACGATAACCGTTCCACGTTTTCCGTTCTACGTGTTCCGTTTCCCGGCGCCGTTGGCCTTGCGCGTTGGGTTTGCGCGAGGGGGCGGAGCGATATGCGCGGAGGCCTTGCCGAAGCTCCGGCCGCGGAATGCCGGCGGACAGCGGGGAGCCGCCATTCCGCGGCGGGTGGGCAAGCGTTGGAATTTCGGCGTGGGCAAGCCGCAGGCGCCGGACGAGAGCAAGGCCGAGCACATACAAGCGGAGACACCGACCCGCGGCCTCGCGCGAGGGCATGAGGAAGGGACGCGCCCTCATCATAAAAATCAAGCTAAAAAACCGGTGGAATAATTCGGATAAATAAAAAATATTGTATATTTGCACCGCTTTTTGAGGCGAGGTAGCTCAGCAGGTTAGAGCGTCGGATTCATAACCCGGAGGCCGGGGGTTCAAGTCCCCCCCTCGCTACTGGCCGCTTTCCGCAAGGAAGGCGGTTTTTTTTTGTATAAAGTCCCGCGTCGGACGGACCGGAAAATTTCACGGCAGCCTATGAGGGAGAAAATAGCTATCTTTGACAAAATTCCGTTTATGAAGCGATGGATTTATCTTTTTCTGCTGTTAAGCGGTTTGTTTGCCGGAGCTTGCGGTAGCCAACAACCCGCCTACACCTTTGTGGAAGAGGAGGGTATAGGCCGCATTCCCGTGGGGCGAATCACCCGCGATGTCTTGATGCAAGACCTTTACGGTCAGTGGTTTAAGGCTCAGTACGACGAATACCGTCCCGATGCCGCCACGGTCAAGGCTTTGAAAGGACGCAATTATAAAGGCTACCGCGTGGATATTTATATGGGCACCTGGTGTCCGGATAGTCGCGAACATGTGCCGCACTTCCTCAAAACGGCCGATGCTATCGGTTTTCCCGAAAAACAAATCCGCATTTTCGCCTTGCCGCGCCACTACAAGGAGCATTCGCTGGTGGAAGGCAAAAACATTATCCGCGTACCCACCTTTATCATTTATAAGGACGGCAAGGAATTGGGGCGCATCATCGAATATCCCATGGAAACCCCGGAAAAAGATTTCCTCCGGATCATAGACGGAAAAGGCTACATCCACGATTATCAGCAACAATCATGATCAAATACAAGACTAAGGAAGAGATTGAATTAATGCGGCAAAGCGCCTTGCTGGTGTCCAAAACCCTGGGCATGTTGGCGCGCGAGATCAAACCGGGCGTAACGGGTCTACATTTGGACCGCCTGGCCGAAGAATACATCCGCGACCACGGCGGCATTCCCGGTTTCAAAGGTTTGTACGGATTTCCCAACACATTGTGTATCAGTCCCAACGAACAGGTGGTGCACGGCATTCCTTCGGACAAACCCTTCGAGGAAGGCGACATCGTGTCCATCGATTGCGGCGTGCTTATGAACGGCTATTACGGCGATCATGCCTACACCTTTGCCGTGGGCGAAATCGGTCCCGAAGTGCAGCGCCTGTTGGACGTTACCAAGGAAAGCCTCTACAAAGGTATCGACCAAATGCGCCTCAACCGCCGCATCGGCGACATCAGTTATGCCATTCAGCAACATGCCGAAAGCCACGGCTACGGTGTGGTGCGCGAATTGGTGGGACACGGCCTGGGCCGCAAGATGCACGAAGACCCGTCCGTGCCGAACTACGGACGGCGCGGCAGCGGAAAGAAAATCAAGGAAGGCTTGGTGCTGGCCATCGAACCCATGATCAATATGGGCACCCACCGTATCGTTCAATATCCCGACGGCTGGACCATCAAAACCGCCGACGGTTTGCCTTCGGCACATTTCGAACACGACGTGGCTTTGGTCAACGGCAAGCCGGAAATCCTCTCCACTTTCTACTACATTTACGATGCTTTGGGTCTTCCCACGGGCGAAGAAGACGCCTTCCGGAGCCGGCCGCTGAGCTTGGAAGATTATTAAGGAAATTTACCTAAAACCCAACGGACCATGAAATTTGCATCCGAAACCGAGCTTTTGGCCTACCTGAACGAGCATATCGTCCGGGGCAATATGCTGGAAACCCTGCGTATTCGTTTTACGGCGGCCGGGCCGGATTACCTGGAAGCCGAAATGCCGGTGGACAGTCGCGTCCACCAACCCTTGGGCTTGCTCCATGGCGGCGCTTCCGCGGCTTTGGCCGAAAGCGTGGGCAGTACGGCCTCCTACCTGTTTATCGATCCGGAACGGCAGGAAGCGCGCGGCATCGATTTGCAAATTAACCACCTGCGGGCGGTACGCAGCGGCACGGTCAAGGCAAGGGCGCAGGCCATACACACGGGCCGTAGCCTCCACCTGTGGGAAATCCGGATTACGGACACCGAAGACCGCATGGTGGCACATGCCAAACTCACCAATATGATTTTGACCAAATGATGACTTCCAACGACATAGCGGCCATGCTGGGCGACGAGGCCTTTGCCTTGGTTCGCGAACCCGGCGACGAATATATCGAACTCATCCTCCAACGCGACGCCACCCTCCACACCGACCCTTCCTACCGTACCGAGGGTTTCTACTGGGTCCCTTTCGACACGGAGCGCCATCCCGTTACGGTTATTCCCGACCGGGCATCGCACAGCATCAAATTTCGCCTGTCCGATATTCAAATCCACAGCCGGCCTGCCGAACTGCAAACCTTGGGCGGCACCACCGCCGAAGCACATCGCGAACGGGTGGAACAAATCCGCCGCCAAATCGCCGAAGGCAAGGTGCGCAAGGTAGTATTGGCCGGCTACGAAGACCTGGAAGCCGATTGGGATCCGGTGGCCACTTTTCTTTACCTGACGCGGCAATATCCGGACAGTTACGTCTTCTACGTTTCGCATCCGGAGGTAGGAAGCATGTTGGGCGCTACGCCGGAATTGTTTTTCGAATACGATAACAACTTCGGCCTGACATACAGCCTGGCCGGTACCAAATTCCATGAGCGCGATTGGACCGCCAAGGAAAAGGATGAACAGAAAATCGTTACGGACTATATCATCAAAAAATTATTGGCCTGGCAACTGGTGCTTTCGCAAGACGGTCCCTACGACCACCGCCAGGGCCATTTGACCCATTTACGTACCGACATACGTTTCATTCTCAACGATCCCGCCAAGGATATTCCCCGGATCATGCGCGGCCTGCATCCCACGCCGGCGGTGGCGGGCATGCCAAAGAAGGAGGCTGTGGACATCATCCGCCGCATCGAAGATTTCGACCGCGGTTATTACACGGGTTTCCTGGGACGTAAAGGAGCGGAGCGGGGAACTTTTTACGTAAATTTGCGTAGCCTCGCCTTCGACGGCAACCGCATTCGCCTCATGGCCGGCGGCGGTATCACCCTCGATAGCGACCCGCAAGCCGAATGGAACGAAATCCGGCAGAAAATGGAGATTATGCGCAAGGCGTTGAGGCAATAGCCGGTGGAAAGGACTTTTTTCTGTTAAACCGTTAAATCGTGCAATCGTTAAATCGTGAAAACAAGCCGTTGGCCCTTAGCCATTAGCTATTTGCCTTTTGGGAGCTTACTTTAATTAAATTAAATAGTTAGTTATGTCCTTCCGAACGCATGTGGGGAAACTCTTTTATACGGATTTAGGACTTGGGATTTGGGTTTTCGCCTTCGTCGTTTTTTAATCACAAAGCATTCAACGTAGGCATGGAGGGCACGGAGATTTATCTGCATAATCGGTGTGCACCGGAGTTATCGGCGTATGTAATTCATGGATTTTTATTGCTTATTTTATAGCTTTGTAAATGGAATAAACCGGCACCTATCCTCATTTTACTGTGAGCATACATTGAAAAGTGAAAAATAAAGTAAAGAAAATAGTCATTTGGATTGCTTCTATTATTGCATTGGGGCTTATTGTGTATATGGGGTTGGTTGCTTATGTGATACAAACTATCGGAAATGGATGTGGAATGGATGACGGACCTTTCCATGCCGTACCGGTGCGGGTGATGGAACCATCCGAAAATGCACAAATCTTTAATTTGGCGGAAAACGGAAAATTGGTTTTAGACAACCGGAATGATACCCTTTCTCCCGTTATCACTTGGATTGAATATGGAAAAATCAAGTGGTCCTTGGATATGGACACGCGACATACCAAGGGATATGAAACGACGAGGCTTTGGAAAATGAGTCATGTGACCATTATAAATAATACAAACCCTATCAAATTGCATTTCACGGGACATTGGACATACGGCGCGGAGGCGGGATATTTGGAAATTAACAGGGAAAACGGCGAAAATCACTTTTGTTTGAGCTGGTAAATCCTAATTACGGTTTTATTAAATCGTAGAACTGTTAAATTGTGCAATCATTAAACCGGGTTTTCACGTTCTACATTTTCCGTTTCTTTTTTTTTTCGGATCTGTCTTTAATTTTTGCTGTGTTTTTAGGCAGAATTTCGATTTCCCTTCTGTTTTCTACGGTTATGGAAAAGAGTTATTTCTAGTAGGACAAACAAGGCGAATATTGTATCTTTGTGCTTATGGAATACGGTTCGAAATTATTGGAAGAAGTGGTGAACGAGATAGCCGCTTTGCCGGGAATAGGCAAGCGAACGGCTTTACGGTTGGCATTGCACCTTTTGCGTCAACCCGAGAGCCGGGCATTGCAACTGAGCGATGCGTTGCGACGTTTTCGTACGGAGATCAAGCGGTGCCGCATTTGTCATAACATTTCCGATACGGATACCTGCGCCATTTGTGCCAATCCCGCCCGTGATCATGCCACCGTGTGTGTGGTGGAAGATATTCGCGACGTGATGGCCATCGAAAATACGGGTCAATTCCGGGGCGTTTATCATGTGTTGGGCGGCTTGATTTCGCCTATGGAAGGGGTAAGCCCCGAGCAGTTGTTTATCGACGATTTGGTCCGAAGGGTCGAAGAAGAAAATTTACGGGAAGTGATTTTGGCATTGAGTCCTACGGTGGAAGGCGACACAACGGCGTATTATATTTACAAAAAACTGAAAGACAAACCCGTATCGCTTACCAGTATTGCCCGGGGCATCGGTTTTGGCGAGGAAATCGAATATGCCGACGAAATCACCCTGGCACGCAGTATCGAAAACCGTGTTCCCTTCGATCAGTCCTTGAAATTCTGACAAAGCGTCAGGCATACGTGTACGGGTAGCGGAGGTATAATTTTTGTAATAAACCAAGATTGACAAATTATTTTATGAAAAAAAATATGGAAGGCATGAAAAACCGGGATGAAATTTCCTATATGATGTTGGGTGAAGAGCAAATCGTTTCTTTGGGCGAAGAAGAAATAAACGATTTGAAAATGAAGGAAAAAACCGGAGATATTCCCATTCTGACACTACGAAACAATAACTTGTTTCCACTCATAAGCAACCCCATTACAGTGGGTCGTCCCAAGTCGTTACGCTTGGTGAAGGAAGCTTATGAAAACGACTTGCTCATCGGGGTGGTGTCGCAAAAAACACCCGAAGTGGAAGAACCCGGAGCCGAAGATCTTTTCCTCACGGGTACTCTGGCCAAGATTTTGCGCATCATTCCCGGTCCCGAAGGCATGCAAACGGTAATTATTCAGGGGATTCAACCCATGGAAGTGGAGGCTTTTACGGCTTTTGAACCCTATGTGAAGGCCACGGTGGTGCCCCGGGAAGAATACGTGCCGTCGGGTGACAAGGAATTTTCGGAAACCGTTAACCTGATTCGCAAATTGTCCGTTGAAGCCATCAGGCTCAATCCGGCTGTGCCCAACGAAGCCGCACAGGCCGTTAAAAACATGCGTGACCCGCATTTTCTGGTAAATTTTGTGGCTTCGAACCTGGATGTACCCATCGAGACCAAGCAAAAATTATTGGCCGCCTACAACATCAAGGAGCGTGCGTTGGAGGTATTGCGCCTTCTCAGAATCGAATTGGAAAAAATACAATTGCGACGCGAAATCGAAGATAAGACCAAGTCAGCCCTTGATAAGCAATCCCGTGAATATTTTCTCCATCAACAAATCCGGACCATTCAGGAGGAATTGGGTGAAGCTTCGGCTCAGGAAATCGAGGAATTGCGACAAAAAGCACGTGAAAAAAATTGGCCCGAATATGTGGCCAAACATTTTGAGAAAGAGCTCAAACGCCTTCAACGGCTCAATCCCCAAATGGCCGAATATGCCATCCAACGCAATTATTTGGAACTCCTGCTCGACCTTCCTTGGAACGAATACACCGAGGACAATTTCGATCTCAAACGTGCACAGGAAATCCTCGACCGCGACCATTACGGCCTGGATGACGTCAAAAAACGGATTATCGAATATTTGGCCGTATTGAAACTCAAAAAAGACATGAAATCGCCCATCCTGCTTCTCTACGGTCCTCCCGGAGTGGGTAAAACCTCCTTGGGTAAATCCATTGCCGAAGCCATCGGCCGAAAGTATATCCGGATGTCGCTGGGCGGGCTGAAAGACGAAGCGGAAATCCGCGGTCACCGGAAAACCTATATCGGTGCCATGCCCGGGCGCATAATTCAAATGATCAAGAAAGCCGGCACCTCCAATCCCGTTTTCGTACTGGACGAATTGGACAAAATTGGTTCACATTACAAAGGCGATCCTTCCAGCGCATTATTGGAAGTGTTGGACCCGGAACAAAACAAAGAATTTTACGATAATTTTCTGGAATTGCCTTATGACCTTTCGCGCGTGATGTTTATCGGAACGGCCAATTATTTTTACGACATTCCTTGGGCATTGCGCGACAGGCTGGAAGTGATTCCCATCAGCGGTTACACCATCGAGGAGAAAACCGAAATTGCCAAACGCCATCTTATCCCAAAATTATTGGAAGAACACGGCATAACCGACAAGGATTTCAAACTGGGTAAAAAACATGTCGAAAAAGTCATTGTTCATTATACCCGTGAATCCGGGGTGCGCGGTTTGGAAAAAATGCTGGCCAAGCTCATCCGTCACCGTGCCAAGCAAATTGCCGTGGAAGAGCCTTATAAGCCCACTTTGACGCTAAAAGATTTAAGGGAAATCCTGGGTCCCGAAAAATATAAATCGGAATTGTATGAAAAACGCATGATTCCGGGCGTGGTAACCGGTTTGGCCTGGACGCGAGTGGGTGGCGATATTTTGTTCGTGGAATCCGTGCTTTCAAAAGGAAAAGGAATCAGCATCACGGGCAATTTGGGCCAGGTAATGAAAGAGTCCGCCACTTTGGCTTGGGAATACCTGAAAGCCAATGCCGCCAAATTCAATATTAATCCCAAGATATTCGACGAACACAAGGTGCATATCCATGTTCCCGAAGGAGCTACACCCAAGGACGGCCCTTCGGCGGGCGTAACCTTGTTTACTTCCATCCTTTCGTCGCTTACCGGCCGCAAGGTGAAACCCCGCCTGGCCATGACGGGTGAAATTACATTAAGGGGCAAGATCCTGCCCGTGGGTGGTATCAAGGAAAAAATCCTGGCGGCCAAAAGGGCGCAATACGACGAAATTGTCCTGCCTGCGGATAATCGAAAAAACGTGGAGGAAATCAAACCGGAATATATCGAAGGCCTCACTTTTCATTACGTAAAACATATTCGCGAATTGCCTAAATTGGTTTTTCAGGAATCCGGTAAAGCCAAGCAGGGACACAAACAGTAAAATAAGAAATAAACTAAAAGTGTAAACATATTTTAAAGCGTTCTGAAATTACCGGTTGTTTCAGCATCTAACGGCCTTCATACCCCTTTTTTATATTTCATGAACATTCGTAGGGGATGGGCGAGGGCATGAATTAATTAGTAATATGGCAAAAAATAATTCCTACAATAAAATACTATAATAAGAAGTGTAAAAAACTTTAAATCTTAGAAATTCAATAGCACTTTATTTTGATAGTAATATGTTCGACGAATTTTTAGGGTTTGTTTATTCATCATTCCTCCCCTTCGTCCAAAGCACGCCCCAGGAGGCGGTCGTCGATTTGTTTTTTGGGTGTAAGTCCCAGGGAACGAAGTCGCTCCACTTTTCGCACCAAATTGTCCTTGCCCGTACTGAGTTTGTTCATGGATGAGGTGTAATACTTGCGTGCATCTTCCAATTTGTTGCCCAACACGATCAAATCGTCGGAAAAGCCTTTAAATTTATCGTATAAAGCCGAAGCCTGACGCACGATTTCCTGTACATTGCGTTGCTGATATTCGTTTTTCCACATGCTGTCGATCATTTTCAAGACGGCCAGTAAGGTGGTGGGGGTCGTCAGTATGACGTTTTTGCGAAAAGCTTCGTCGTAGAGACCCGGTTCGGCACGCAAGGCCGCATTAAAGGCGGGTTCCACGGGAATGAACATCAAGGTAAAATCGGGGGTTTTGCCTTTCAACACATCCAGGCGGTGGTATTCCTTTTTGGCCAATTCGTTGATGTGGGCCCGCAAGGATTGTACGTGAAGTTTCAGGAATTGTTCCTTTTCGGCCTCATCATCGGCATTGACGTATTGCTCAAAGGCTTTGAGCGACACCTTGGCATCGATTATGGCCACCTTATCGTCCGGCAAAAACACGATAACATCCGGACGCAGGCGTTGGCGGTATTCGTGATCCGTGGCGCTGAAACTGGCTTGAGTGATGTATTCACGGCCTTTGTCCAGACCGGATTTTTCCAGTACGCGTTCCAGGATAATTTCGCCCCAGGTTCCTTGCGTTTTCGTGTCCCCTTTCAAAGCACGCGACAAGTTTTGCGCTTCGCGCGACATTTGGCGGTTGAGCTCTTCCAGCGACTTGATTTGTTGCATCAAGGAAGCGGTACGTTGCAAATGTTCCTTGTCCACCCGTTCCACCTTTTGCTTGAAATTTTCCAAATCCTGCTTAAAGGGACGGATGATTTCGTCCAGTTTCTGACGGTTGTGTTCGGTAAATTTTTTGGAAGTGTCTTCGAGGATTTTATTGGCCAGGTTTTCCAATTTTTCGGACAGATAGCGCTCCCGTTCCGACAAATCCTTTTGGATTTTTTCCATATCCTCTTGCCAACGATGGCGATCGGCTTCCCATTGTCGGTGTAAATGGATTTTCTCCTGTTTCAAACGTTCGATTTCCGTGTCTTTGGCGGCCAATTGTTGCAAGTGTTCCTTCTCCGCTTGCCGCAAGCTTTCGGCCTGTTGCTCAACGCGTTGTTGCCAATTTTGTTTTTCTTCTTCGCTCCTGGTCCACAAGTCATTCAGTTTGTCCCTTTCGAGAGCCAAGCGACTTATTTCGGCCGTGTATTTAGACTTAACCAACAAAAAACCCAAGGCCAAGCCCAAAATCAATCCGGAAACCAGACCCGCCGCCAAATAAATAATTTCAGTATTCATCCCGTTTTATTTTAAAATAACCGCATTCCTTATCAAAGGTAAGAAATTTATGCCGGAATAAGCGTTGCAAACTTTCGAGCAATTCCCGGCCGGTAGCCATGCTTAATTTTCCCTTATCCAACAGGAAAAATGCATCGGCCACATCCCGTACCAATGCCGGTTCGTGGGTGGAAAACAACACCGTTTTGCCTTCGGACGCAGCAGATTGCAACCATGCCAATACACCTGCTTTATTGGGTAAATCCAAGTGCGCCAAAGGTTCGTCCAACAACAAAACCGGTGCATCCGTCAAGCGGGCCCGTCCCAACATCACCCGCTGGCGCTCACCGTCGCTCAGACTTGCCACCGAACGTTGCATCAAAGGTTCCAATGCCAGTTCTTCCGATACGCGAGACCATAAGGCGGATGAAAAATTTCCGGCCGTTTTCAAAATTTCGGACACTTTCATTTCTCCGGCCGGCATGCCGGTCCAAACCGTGGCCACATAGCGCGATAATTCCCCCGGCGTCATCCGGTCCAATCGTTTGCCCATCCATAAAATTTCACCGCCCTGCGGACGCAAAATTCCCGTAAGCAATCGCAACACCGTGGATTTTCCACTACCATTCCTCCCCAATAAGGCATAGATTTTTCCCTCCTCCAAACCGAAGTTCAAATCTTCCCATCTCTTATCCCCGGAATAGGCAAAATTCAAATGAATGACCCTTAAAACTTCCAATATGTTCCTTTTCCGCAAATTTAGGGAAATTCTATCTCGTGAGCAGTCAGATATCGGGATTGTTTTGGAGGATAATATCTTTTGAAACGAACCGAATAGGAATCGAGATTATTATGCCGAAAAAATAGAAGAAATATATGAGATTAGGAAAGTTACCTTCTTGTCAAAAGGTATTTAATTTTTGATGATTTGATTTACATATGCAAATATTCCCTGCGGGCCAAAAACCACCCGCTCACAAATCCGGCGATAAGGCCCGCTATATGGGCCGTGTTGCTAATGCCGGCCTGTAAACCCATAAGCAGGCTCGCCCCGCCCAATCCGATAACGACCATTTTATACATGTCTTTTTCCGGATACAGCCTTTCCCGGTAGCGTACGAGTATGGCCGCCATGGCACCCAACCATCCGAAAATCGCGCCGCTAGCTCCGATAAAAACCCGGTGATCGTTTTCGGACAGGAGAATGACCGCCAGGCCGGCCGTAAGTCCCGAAAGGAAGTAAATGAATGCCAAGCGTTTGCTGCCGAATTTTTCATGTAATAATAAGCAGAGCCATAGTAGAGCCGTAAAGTTATAGAATAAATGCATAAAGCCGCCGTGTATGTACATGGATGTAAGCAAGCGCCAATATTCGCCCCTGAAAAACAATTCGCGTGACAATCCGCCCCATCGTGCCAATTGATCGGAATAAGGATGTATGATGTCCACTCCTTGCACAAGCAAAAAGATAAAATACAAGAATATAAGTCCGCCCGTCAGCCAGCACAGCCATAGGTCCTTCAACATCATCCACAGGGTTTCCATTCGCTCTTTCCAAGTCATTTTCTTGTGTCGCCGCTTTGGTTTAAGCTTTTTGGGACCTTGCAGGTATGTTTTCCATCCGTTGTAATCCACTTTCAGAAAGAGTAAAACCAACAGAAAAATACCATTGATAATCGCATAGTTCTTAACGGAACGATGTAGCAGCTCCCGGGCTTTGCGGGAAACGGGCCGGTGAACGGGTTTCAGGATAATCAATTCTTTACCGGACAACTTATTGCCCGTTTTGGAAATGGCGTGCAGAAAGCCGTCGCGGTCATTGGAAGGCGGTACGGGTTCCAGACAAACGAAGTCATCCAAATCCTCGTTTTCGAATTTCTTTATACTTTGGTTGTACACTTTTGTGATGAAATTTTCCGCTTTCTTTTCGGTCCAAGAATTTGTCTCGCTTTCATAATAAGGAATACCCAGCCAATGACGGTGCGTTTCCTTGTTAACCGTATCACTTAATTTATCGGTCACCGGTACGGCATAATAAACATCCACATTTAAATGATTATGATATTTACCACCCATATACGTATGGACAAAAACCGAAGCTTCGCTCTTGCGGGCATGAAATCGCATAGGCCGGATGCAATCGCTTTTGTGTATTTCCCGGAGCTCGGTGATGTTCTCAATCCGAACATTATGATGAGCAAAGGTTTTGATAAAATCCATGAGGAAGATGAAAACAAATATATAGGAAGCTCCGAGAATTAAGGTTAAGATAAAGGGCCAATCATTATTTTTTTTATGTAGATGAACAATATATTTTACGGGCTTGTAAACGAAAAGAAATGTGAGAAAAACGATGGAAACCAGCGGAATCCACCATTCAATCCATTCCCGGCGAAACGGAATGATTTCCCATTTATAGTAAAAATAATAAACCAACAGACTGTAAATCGCTATAAAACCGGCCGACACAGCTAATTCGGGTAGAATAATATACCGGAGTTTAATATAAATATCCTTCTTGCCCAGCCGGCCCATATGATTGCCTTTTGATACTCAAATGTAAAAAAAATCCGTTTGCCGTTTCGGCTCCCTACGTATTTTTTGTGTGGTTCAAAGGTATCCGTGATTTTTTTTGATGAGCATTGCTTTTACCGGTTTTTCCCGAAATCCTATCTTTGTAAACGATTTTTTAAAAATGCGCAAGGTGATAACCGACAAAAAACTTAAACAACTGCAACCCGGACATTTTCATTCCGTGACGGAAATCATGGTTCGGTATCGTGATTTGGATACATTTAATCATGTAAACAACGCCGTATATTTTTCCTATTTGGAAAGCGGGCGCCTACAATATAATCATAAGTACTTGGGCAATTTGATCGACTGGAAAGAACGCGGTTTTATTTTGGGTACCAATCACATGATTTATGTCCATCCGCTATTCCTTTTCGACCGGGTCCGGATATACACCGGCGTAGGCCGAATGGGCCGGCGAAGCGTTACCTTTGTCAATTTGCTGACCAATCAAGAGGGCGTGCATGTGGCTTACGGCTATTCCGTCTTGGTGGCCTATGATTTTATTCGGGGGCGAAGTATCGATGTTCCTTCTTCCTGGCGCGAACGTTTCGAAAAAACGGACCGGTTTTTGTTGGATATGTTTTCGGAATAAAAAATAGTGGAATTAATGATGAAAAAATATTTTTTTGCATTCCAGCTTTTGGTTTACGGAACCATGTGGGCGCAGGACACCTTGACCCTTATTCCCGAAGGTTTTCAACCCAATTGGATGCTCTTGCGATATCTGAAAGGGAGCAGTGCCTATTACCTGAAATCGGCCGATAGTGTGAGCCGTGACAAACCCGTTTATTTTGTCCTGAACGATATGCCGGCCGGTGAATATGCCGTCCAATACGATGTGAATCATAGCAGGGGTTTCCGGTTTATTTACAACAATGAAAATGTTCGCATCGCCTTTAATCCCGCCAACAAATACCGGGCGCGTGTGGAACAATCGAAGGAAAACAAGGTATATTTCGGCTTCTTGCGCAAATGGGATTCGCTCAACAAGGCCATTAAACGCCTGAAAATCGATTACCTGAAAAATCCTTCTCCTTCCTATCAGGAACAATACGCCGGGCTGGTGCGTTCCTACGATTCGTTGTTTACACACTACGCCAAAACGGATACCAACATGTTGGCTTGGCATTTTATTCGCGGCCGGTACAAAGCCATGCCTTCGCGGCTTCTGAATTCCAAGAAGGCTTATGCGCGTTTTGCCGAACAACATTATTTTGACGGCATCGACATGAACGACACGGTGCTTTACCGTTCCAATATCCTGACCGACCGTATCTACAATTACATCATGGAAATTCCCACTTATGCCTACGGTACGGACAAAACGGAAATCCTGCTCCGGCGTATTCGCAATGTGTTCGATCGCTTGCAATATCCTCCCATGCGTGCGGATATGTTGGCCGGCTTGGCACAAGTGTTTTCCCGGCGCGACCGCCGGCTGACCGATACGTTATTGGCCTATTACCGGCGCCTTCCGGAGCCTTATCGCGACGATGCATTGGTGAAAAAATTAAGCCGCTCCACCATTCCTCTCAAAGGGGAAAAACTTCCCGTGGCACAATTGATGACATTGGGAAAACTGCATATCGACGGCCGCAAACCCTACCATTTGTTTGTTTTTTACAGTTCGGATTGTCCGCATTGTCAGCGGGCTTTGCCGGCGGTTTACAAAAAATTGGCACACAACAAGAACGTGCAAGTCATTGCCGTGGGCTTGGAAACCAGCCCCGAACATTGGCAACACTTTATCAAGCGCCTGCCCGGTTGGCAACATGTGATGGCCACCGGCGAGATATACAATCGTCTGGTAACCGACTACGGTATTGAATATACGCCTACCTGGTTTCTGACCGACAGGAAATTAAACATTTTGGAAAAGGAAACCGGCGAACACGGCATCATGCGCTTGTTGAAATATTATCGATTGGAGTAGCAGTAGGCGTGTTGAGGATTCGTATTTGTTAAATCGTGGAATCGGAAATTCTGTTGAATAGTTGAAGAGTTGAAGAGATTTGTTAAACCGTTAAATCGTGCAACCGTGCAACCGGCTTGCGGCTTCGCCGCCACGTTTGCCCTTTCACGTTTACCATTTCCCGAAACTTTCCCCTTTCTCCTTTTTCCTTGTCTCTTTATTATTGAGTGTTGAATCGTTTTGACTGATGACGGGTGACCGATGAGCGGTGATTGGTGTGGATTTGGTAAACGTAGCACGGGACACGGGAAACGGGGTACGTGATTTTTGGGACGCAGGTGGCGCAGATAATTCAGATATCATGGATGTTTCGGATTTTTTTTCGACGATTTGGTAGAGACGCCATATACCGGCGTCTCGTATTATCATTATCATCATGAATCGTGTAGAGACGCGATTCATTGCGTCTTCACGTATTACATTCCCGGTTAAATTGTTCTGCGATAATTATATAAATATCGTTATGAAGAATATTCCCTTCGACCGGATCCCGAAAGCGACGCTTATGGGTAAACGATTAACGACCGGGATGAAAACACATTCGGATTCCTAAATTCGAACCCGTAAAATATTCGTATTTTCGCCACATAAAATTTTGCATGGAATTTATCTTACAACATACCGATTCCGGGAGTAAGGCCCGTGCGGGACTCATACGCACGGCACATGGTGAAATTCCCACGCCCGTGTTTATGCCCGTAGGTACATTGGGTACGGTCAAAACGGTTCACCAGCGCGAACTGCGCCGGGATATCGATGCACCCATTATTCTGGGGAATACCTATCATCTATATTTGCGTCCCGGGACGGACATTTTACAACAGGCAGGCGGACTGCACCGTTTTATCGGATGGGATCGTGCCATTCTGACCGACAGTGGCGGTTTCCAAGTCTATTCCCTGGCCGACAGCCGCAAAATCACCGAAGAAGGAGTCCGCTTCAAATCCCACATTGACGGGTCTTATCATTTTTTTTCGCCCGAACGTGTGATGGATATCGAACGTGCCATTGGTGCCGACATTATCATGGCTTTCGACGAATGTACGGATTGGCCGGTGGATTATGCCTATGCCAAGGAAGCTATGGAACGTACCCATCGCTGGTTGGACCGGTGTATTCGCCGCGTGGACGAAACCGAACCGCTCTACGGTTACGAACAAAGCCTTTTCCCCATCGTACAGGGAAGCACTTTCAAGGATTTGCGTAAGCAATCCGCTGAATATATTGCCTCCAAAAACGCCGACGGAAATGCCATTGGCGGTCTTTCGGTGGGCGAACCCGCCGAAGTGATGTATGAAATGACCGAAATCGTTTGCGATATTCTTCCTGCCGACAAACCGCGTTATCTGATGGGGGTGGGAACGCCGGCCAATATTTTGGAAAATATCGCCTTGGGAGTGGATATGTTCGATTGTGTGATGCCCACCCGCAACGCGCGCAACGGAATGCTGTTTACCACACAAGGCGTTATTAACATCAAAAACGCCAAATGGAAAAACGATTTTTCGCCCTTGGATCCGGAAGGCATAACTTTTGTGGATACCCAATACAGCAAAGCCTATTTGCGTCATCTTTTTACGAGCAATGAAATATTGGGCAAACAAATCGCATCCATCCACAACCTGGGTTTTTACCTTTGGTTGGTTCGCGAAGCTCGCCGCCATATCATCGATGGAGATTTTATTTCATGGAAAAACCGTATTTTGCCTGTCATAACACAACGTTTGTAAATGAAAGTCATTGACAAATACATATTGAAGCAATATTTGGGGACCTTTATCGGATTGTTGATGTTATTCGTCCCCATCAGCATCCTGATCGATTTGGGCGAACGGATGGAGAAATTCCGTGAAAATCATGTGCCCGTATCGGAAATCATCGTTTATTATAAGGCTTTCTTGCTTACTTTTTTCAATATTTTGTTTCCCATTTTTCTGTTTCTTTCCATTATTTGGTTTACCTCTCGGATGGCCCAACGAACGGAAATCGTGGCTATACTCAACGGTGGTATGTCGTTCGGCCGTTTTTTGGTTCCTTATCTGATCGGGGCCTTATTGGTCTCGGGGACGGTGATTTGGCTCAATACCAATATCATTCCCAAAGCGAGGATGACCTATAATGAATTTTGGAGCAAATATTTCAACAAATGGGGACATTATCGCGACAAGAACGATGTGTACCGCCAAATCGATTCCACCCATTACGTGTATATTTCCAGTATAAATCACCGTACCAAAACGGCGTATGATTTTGTATGGGAAAAAATCGATACCACTCATCAATTGAAATACCGGTTGTATGCCAACCGCATCAAGTTGGAAAACGACAGCCTGAAAAAATACCGGCTTTACAACGTAACCAAACGCCGCATCATCCGGCCCGGTAAGGAAGAAGTAACACAAACCGCAGTGATGGACACGGTGTTTCCCTTTACCTTCAACGATCTGACACCCGTGAATTATATTGCCGAAGGATTGCCCACCACCGAACTCAGTGCTTTTATCGAAAAGGAAAAACTGCGCGGCTCGCAAAACATCGACCGTTATCTTCTGGAAAAATATCGACGTATCAGCCTGCCCGTTTCGGCTTTTATACTTACGTTTATTGCCGTGGCGGTGGCATCACGCAAACGCCGCGGGGGCATGGGGATTAATTTGGCTATCGGTATTTCTTTGGCCTTTGTATATATCTTTTTCGACAAGATTTTCGGTATTATGACCGTTAATGCCGGATTCAGTCCGTTTTTGGCGGCTTGGATACCCAATTTTATTTTTATCCTGCTGGGAATTTATTTGCTTAAAAATGCACAACGCTAATTCGCCCGTTTGGCGAAAATACGTTCATCTACACTTCCTGATTTTTATTTGGGGATTTACGGCCGTTTTGGGCAAATTGGTCAGCCTGGATGCGCTTAACCTGACATGGTACCGGCTGGCCATGGCGGTGGGAGCTTTGTGGCTTTGGCGCCTTTGGAGACCTATGCGCCGTCGCTACCGGAGGGAAGATTACCTGCGCTTTGCGGCCAACGGTATTATCATCGCCTTGCATTGGACAGCCTTTTTCGGAGCCATTAAGGCAGGAAACGTTTCGTCCACTTTGGTGGCCATGTCAAGCGGGGCTTTTTTTACATCTTTATTGGAACCCTTATGGTTTAAGCGCCGGGTGGATTACAGGGAGATTTTATTGGGCTTGGGGATTCTGGTGGGCATTGCCTATCTGTTCGGTATAAGCGATATTCGTCCCCTTGCTTTGGTACTGGCTTTGGCGGCGGCTTTTTTGAGCGCCTTGTTTTCCGTATGGAACGGTTTGCTCATCCGGCGTTTTCCGGCGGTGGATTTGTCGTTCTACGAGTTGTTGGCGGGATGGCTGTTTTTGGCTTTGGTATTGAGTGTGAGCGGATCATGGACGGCGCCGTGGGAAGTGCCGGGCCGGGATTGGTTGTGGATAGCCGTTTTGGGTAATGTATGTACGGCCTACACTTTTACCGTTTCCTTGGATCTGTTGCGCTACATCAATCCCTTTACCCTCATGCTTTCGATCAATATGGAACCGGTATATGGAATTATGTTGGCCTTGCTGATTTTCGGCGATTCGGAGCGGATGCGTCCGGGTTTTTATATGGGCACGTTGATTATATTAGGTCTTATTGTGCTGAATGCATTGATGAAAAAGGGGAGGGGATAAGCCGGTACGTTATTTATTAATCGTGAGCGTGCTTGAATCGTCTGTGAATCCAATAATAGGTTTCCGGCCGGCGGCGTATGCTTTCCTCCAAAAGTCGTATATATTTTTTAGTGATTTCGAAATCATGCTTATCGTTGTAAGGCGGTTCGGCCACGGGGTGAAGAACGGCTTTGTAATAACCTCTTTTTGTTTTGAGGATTTCCATAAATACTACGGGCAATTCGTATTGGCGGGCCGTTTCTTCGGCACCGGTAAACCACGGAACGGTTTTACCGAAAAAAGGGAACCATAATTTGGCCTTGTGGGGCAAAGGATTCTGATCGGCCGCAAAGCCGTAAACCGTGGGGCGTCCGGCGGTTTCGGCTTCATGAATGTATTTTTTGGCCCGGTAGGTGGGAATGATGTCCCAACCGAATTTGGACCGGCTTCGCAACATCCATTTTTCGAAAAAGGGATTGGAAAGCGGCTTGTAAATCACCATGGGTTGGTGTTTGAGCTGCGGACCGCTGCCGATGGTCCATTCCCAATTGCCCTGATGACCGGCCAATACCACCACCGATTTTCCTTGCCGGTAGTAACGGTCGAGCCATTCGGGATTTTCCAAATACCAGTGACGGTTGAGTTTTTTTACACCAATGGTAAAAGTTTTAACCATTTCGAGAAATAAATCGGCCAGATGGCGATAAAAACGTCTTTCGATTCGGCGCCGGGATTTTTCGTCTTTTTCGGGAAATGCCACGGACAGGTTATAACGAACCACCTTTTTGCGATAGCCTGCAAGGGGATGAAGAACAAGATACAGCAAGTCGGACAAAGCATATAAGAGCCGAAACGGCAAAATCGAAATTAGCCATAATACCGAAGCGGGAATGATAAACTTTATGTATTGCAACAACCTTTTCACCGCGCCAAAGTTACAAAATTAGTTTTCGCTTGCTTCCGCCTCCCGGCCCGGCGCCCAATGAAGCAACCAATGGGCATAATGCGGAATTTCGCCGGGACGAATCATACGCTTACGTAGCAGAAAAAACATCAATTTGACAAAATAAGGGTATACGGCGGCCCCGTGCAGGTATTTGTAAGCGGCCAGCCGTGCCTTGATGTTGCCCGGACGTTGGATATAAAAACTGGAATTAACTTCCGGATGGCGTCCGATGGGATCTCCGCCGGCGTAGCGAATGGGAATGCCTCGACGTTTCATCAGGCTAAAAAGAATATAATTTTCACCGTCGGGAAGGGAGGTTCCCAAGCCGAAATTTTCGTTGAACCGCAAATCCGAGGAAGTCCAAAATTCCTTTTTGAAAGAAATTTGCGGAGAATAAATATGTTCCACCCGCTGCATGAGATAACTTTGGGCCCGGTGGTCGCCCCAAAGGCGGCCGGTTTCGTTGAGAAAAGGAAAAATGATCACCGGATCGTCCCAACGGCGGTGGGCACGGATGACATTTTGTTCGAATCCCGGAAAATATTCCCCGTCGTCGTCGGCCAGGAGCAAAAAACGCCCCTTGGCATTTTCCAATGCCGTGTTCCGGCTACGCGAAAGACCTTTTCCCGGCAGATTGATAACGCGGATACGGGAAGGCAAATGGCTTTCGTCAATACGGCGGCCGTGTTCGGATTGGTTGACAATAAGCAGGTGCAGACCCTCATACCCGCCCGGAAACATGCGGCGGAGCCAGTCCAGGTTGTCGCGCTCCATGGTGGAGATAAGGATTTCCAGTTCCGGTTGCATTGCGTATCTTTACACGGTAAAGATAAACAAAGCCCGTGAAAGTTTTGCTCGGCGGTGAATATAGCCGTCTTCATAACAGCTTGAAAGAAGGTTTGGCCCGTCATGGTGTGGAAGCACATATCCTGGCCACGGGGGATGCTTTCAAACGGTATCCTGCCGATTTTTCCGTACGTCCCCGTTACCTCACCCGGCCCGCATGGCGATGGCTGCGCCAAGGATTCCACCGGATGACCGGAAAAGACCTTGCGGCATGGGAAACGGCTTATTATCTCCACAAATTCGAAAAATATGCGCCATCTTACGACATCCTGCAATGGATAAATCCCTACCCTTTCGAAACCCCGCTCCGGTTTGAGAAAAAGTTTATGAAAAAAATGATGCAAAAAGCCGGAAAAACCTTCCTGCTGGCCTGCGGAGACGATGCCCGTGTGAATGATTATTATTTGAAAAATCCCGAACCTTACAATATTTTTACGCCTTTCCGGGAAAATCCCGCACTTAAAAAATATTTTCGTTATTCGCTCAAATATTTAAAACCGGCCTTCCGCCAATGGCAGCAAGAGCTCGAAAGCATGATTTCGGGCATTATTCCCACCGACCTGGATTATGCCGTTCCCTATCGCGGCCATCCCAAGGCCTTGCCCATGATACCCAATCCCGTCAACACGGACAAAATCGTCTATCATTGGCCGTCCATGGAAAAAGGAATCATTATTTTTCACGGTATTAATTCGGGAAATTATTGGCGTAAAGGAAATGCTTTCTTTACCCGCGCCTTGGAAATCATCCGCGAAAAATACAAGGACAAGGTGCAAATCATCGAAACGCGGGACTTGGCTTATGAAGCATACATCCGGCATCTCAGCCGGGCACATATTGTTTTGGACCAAATCTATGCATGGGACCAGGGCTACAATGCCTTGGAGGCCATGGCCATGGGGAAAGTGGTTTTCACCGGTGCCGAAGATGTTTTCCGTGAATACTACGGCCTTACCGAAGAGGTCAACATCAACGCCTTACCCGATGTGGACGATTTGGCCGGAAAGTTATCGGAATTGATCGAGAATCCCCGGCGTTTGGAAAATATTTCACGGGCGGCTCGCCGCTTTATCGAGCGGGAACACCATTATGAAGAAATAGCCGGCCGTTATTTGGAAGCATGGAAAAAAACCGCAAATGTCTAAGTATGTTTTTTCATTAACTTGAACTGACGGAAACGGCGCACATAATCTTCCTCGGAAAACCAACCGGAATTGAGTACCAGACAAACGGAATTGGCCGAAAAATTTTCCAATTCGCGCCATATACCGGGCGGAATCAACAGACCTTTGTCGGGGCGGTTGAGGCTGATTTTGGTCTCGTTCCGGCCATCGTGGAGGCGCACATCGAAACTGCCGCTTATGGCAATAAGCATTTCACGCTGGGCAATGTGGGCATGACCGCCGCGTTTGGCACCGGAAGGAATGTCGTAGATGTAAAAAATCCTTTTGAAGGCAAATCCCGTTTCGGGTTCCTGAATAAAGGCCAAATTACCCCGGCGGTCTTTCACTACGGGGATGTCGATAAGTTGCAAATCGTCGAGGGCGGTTTCGGCAAAAGTTTTTTTCGGGGATTCCATGGGCTAACGGGGTAATTTACGGACAATTTTACGATAAAATTTATAATATTTTTTCAAGAGTTTGTAACTTCCTTTGGCGGGTTTCTTTCGTTTGCGTATACAGTGTAATTTTTTCTCCAATTTGGCCGCCTGCCGTTTGGCCTCGCCAATACGTTCGCCGTAACTTTCATCCACATGATCGCGGTGGCGTTCGATGAGGGTAAAGAAATGTTTGGGATTGTTTTCGAACAAATTGGGTTCGGTCTGGCGCTGGCGTTCCAAGGCTTCTTTCAGGGGATAACTTTGGAAATGCTTGGGAATTTTGCGTATGGCAAACGAAACGGGCACATAAGGATGCATACACGGATTGACGGGCGCCCACCATACGATATTGTCTTCATGGCCGGGATATTTGGAAACGGGCGTGGCAATCATGGAAAATTTATTTCCCTGGTGGCAAACGGGCAAAGGTTTCAT
>JAADEB010000171.1 GCA_013153655.1 Chlorobiota bacterium | reverse complement strand
CGAAGGTTCGGCGCGGCGGCGGAGGCGACCAACGGAAGCCACCGTACGCCGCATGCCGACCGAGAGCAGACCCGAGCGAACTATTAGCGGAACACCCGACCCGCGGCCTTAGGCGTAGGGTCGAGGAAGGGACGCGCCATAATATCCAATATTTATTCGCCTCAGGCGGAGGCGGGATTTTTGGTAAAAATTATACCAAAACCTTATGTTTTCGTGCCACAGGAGAGAACTCATGCGGCAGCGGAACCCGGTTTTCCGGGAAACGGTAAATGGGGAATGTTATTTTTGGAACAGGAGTGGCACAGGTATGACAAGTCCCGCTTTTTTGGCGGACAAATAAGCGGCCTTCGGGTTTAACGGCGTGGTTATTTACCGGCGTTCAAATAACCGGCTATAAGGTTATGCCGCAGGTCGAAAAGGCGGCGTGAAACCCCCACCTTGTAGATATGAGGATTCTCCAATCGCAGGATTTCGGGCGGCACCAAGGCCAGGCGGCTACGCCGGTAACCGGAAATGCGATAGGGGTCGGTTTCGAGGGGTTCGGTGAGTTGGCCGTTTTCCATGACTTTGCGGCGAAGCGGTTCGGCGCGCAGGCCGGCTATGCGGGTGTTTTTGAAGGCATAATCGGGATGATAGACGGTTTCCACCTTTTGGATATCCTCATCCGCCAAGATAACGGCATCGCGGTAGAACAGGCCGTTGTCATCGTAGATACGCCAAACCTGTTTGTCGCCGGGCAAGGAAATTTTGGCCACGTCTTCGGAAATTTTCAAGCGGGGGTGGCCGTCGAACACGGAGAGCTTGTAAACTCCGTCGAGGGCGGGGCATTGATAGGATGTGACCAATTTGGTGCCTATGCCGAAACTATCGATGCGGGCACCTTGCAGGTTAAGGCTCCGGATAATCCATTCGTCCAGGGAGTTGGAAGATATGATTTTTACGTAATCCAAACCGGCATCATCGAGCATTTGGCGGGCACGGCGCGAAAGATAGGCCATATCGCCGCTGTCGATACGAATGGCGGCCAGGCGGTGGCCTTTTTGTTCCAATTCTTTGGCCACGCGAATGGCATTGGGGATGCCGGAACGCAAGGTGTCGTAGGTGTCCACCAGGAGAACGGCCTTGTCGGGGTAGATTTCCACGTAGCGGCGGAAGGCCGTAAGTTCGTCCTCGAAGGTTTGGATCCAGGAATGGGCCATGGTGCCGATCACCTTCAATCCGTAAAGCGCTCCGGCCTGAGCATGGGAAGTGCCGGATGCTCCACCCGCCACGGCCGCACGCGAAGCCATAAACGAAGCCGTTCCCTGTGCACGGCGGAGACCGAAATCGGCAAAGGTCTGACCGGGTTTCAGGGTGGTCTCCACCCGGGTGGCACGCGTGGCAATCAGGGATTGAAAATTGAGAAAATTAAGCAACAGGCTTTCGATAAGCTGTGCCTCCACGATGGGCGCCTTCACGCTCACTATGGGTTCGTTGTTGAAAATAATTTCGCCTTCGAGAGGTGCATAAATATCTCCCGTAAAGCGAAATTCTTTCAGGTAATCCAGGAATTCGTCACGAAAACCCTGCCGGTGGAGAAAATCGATTTGACGGGGACCGTAGCGAAAATCTTCCAAGGCTTTCATCAAGTCGGCCAGGCCGGCAAACACCACATATCCGCTTTGGCAAGGCATGCGCCGGAAAAAATAATCGAATACGGCGGGACGCCGATGAAGTTGATTAAAAAAGTAGCCTTGGGCCATGGTGAGTTCGTAGAAATCGGTATAAAGTCCGTCGGGATGGAATGAGGGCGACATATTCATATGAAATCCGGTTTGAATGCAAGCTCAAATTTCCAACAATCGTGCCGAAAATACAAACGATACAAGCAGGAAAAAAGCGTGGTCAAAAACAATTTATTAATTTCCAGCTAGAAAATTCTGATTCACACTTCGTAAAAACTCCCTTTGAGATCCGGATATCATCTATCTCTGGGTTTTCATAATTTATTTCTCCACCAAATCCCATTCCATACGCGTGCCTTTCCGGATGTCGCGGGCGGCACGTTTACCTAATATTTCCGGAAGGAATTTAGGCGGCATTCCGTAACCCGGGCGAATGGAGCGCAGATTTTCTTCGGTAAACACCTCGCCTTTTTTCATGTCCTTTACCACATAAAGCGACCTGGCAAATACACGACTGTTTTTCGCCTTTTCGGTTAGGGAATAATCCACCTTTCCGTAGATTTTTTCCGCTTCGCGTACCTTGCGCACCATTTCGGCAAATTGGTCTTTGTCCAAGGAAAAAGCCGCATCGGGTCCGCCGATGGATTTGTCCAGGATAAAATGTTTTTCAATCATCACGGCACCCGCGGGAACGGACAAGGCCGGTACCAACCAGCCTTCCGTATGATCCGAAAGGCCGGTCATCACGCCGAAACGCTCCGCCATATCGCGTATCATGGCCAGGTTGGCATCCTCGTAGGCCGCCGGGTATTGCGAGGAAGTTTTCAGGAGAATAATATCGTTGTTTCCCACGCGGCGGCAAGCATTTACCGCATCTTCCAACTCTTGTCGGGTGGCAATCCCCGTGGACATGATCATGGGTTTGCCTTTGCGGGCGGCGTATTCGATAAGCGGAATGTCGGTGATTTCGAAGGAAGCGATTTTGTAGGCCGGCACCCGGAATTGTTCCAGAAAATCCACGGCCGTTTTATCGAAAGGCGAAGAGAAACAAATCAAACCTTCCTCGCGGGCCGTACGGCACAGTTCCTCATGCCATCCCCAAGGCGTGTAGGCTTCGCCGTAGAGTTCGTACAGGGTGCGGCCGTCCCATAATGTCCCATGGTTTAAGACAAAATCATCCTTGCGGCAATCGATGGTGAGGGTATCAGGTGTGTAGGTTTGCAATTTGATGGCATCGGCGCCGGCTTGCTTGGCGGCACGGATGGTCCTTTTGGCAATTTCCAAATCGTGACCGTGATTGGCCGAGAGTTCGGCTACGATCATGGTCTTGCCTTTTCCGAGTTCGAAACCGGCTATTTTCATGACTTTCTGTTTTTGATACGTTGTAAAAGATCCGAAATTTTCATGTCCAAATATTCATCTTCCAATCCTTGCAAAAGGGTCTCCTTATCTTTCTTTCGATGATAAGTGGCCTTGCCTTTCTGAGGCTTGGGTTTTATTTTTCCGGAACGGATGTCCGGCCAATTTTTTATAAAAAGTGCTTGAATGGCTTCTTGTAATTTTTGATAAGACGAACGCAAAGTTTCATCCATGCTCAATGACAATTTCTCCTGTACCAAAATATCCCCCGTATCCAACCCCTTGTCCACCAAATGGATGGTCACACCTTTGGGCGTATTGTCCACAAAGCTCCAAAAATTAGGATCGGCACCGCGATTGTAAGGCAGATAGGAAATGTGTAAGTTGATTACCCTTCCGGGCAGTAGGTTGAGCACCTCTTCCTTGATGATATGCCGGTAGCCGTAACTGATGATAAAATCGAATTGATTTTCCTCGATGAAACGGGCGTTGATTTTGTCTTGCATAACCGTTACTTCGTGTCCTTCGCT
Source organism: Chlorobiota bacterium (assembly GCA_013153655.1). Taxonomy (GTDB): domain Bacteria; phylum Bacteroidota; class Bacteroidia; order Flavobacteriales; family Flavobacteriaceae; genus JAADED01. Next base: position 1,779 of record JAADEB010000171.1, on the reverse strand, counting down.
TCGCAGGAAATCGATGAGGGGAGATTGGGGGTAACCCAAAAAAAGAATTTTCATGGGCTTGTCGTTATATAAATGATAAATCACCACGTCCACGGGTTTTCCTTCTATTTGTACTTCGTTTTTCAAGCGCCTTGTAAATTGAAATCCCGCTTTTTCCAAAGCCGGATACAAATGCGGGCGTAGGTCAAAAGCATATACATAAACGGAATGAAATCCCAATTCGTCGAAAGCCGGTTTTTTGAGAAGGTGGATAAATCGTTGCCAATTTTGCTCGAATTCCGTTTCTTCCAAGGCCGTATCCATGATGAAAGACACTTCGGCCGTGTGGTTCTCCCAATCGATATGCACCAAGCCTCCGTAGCCGATAAGTTTTCCGTTTTTTAGGAATGAAAACAAAAGTTGATCCGGTTTTTCCCGTTCGAAAAGTTTATCCACCACATTCCGGAAATAGGCTTCCTGTTGTTCGCGGGTCAAGGGTTCCTTTTGGCGTAAATGATAAATCTGCTCGTTGCGCCACCGCATAATGTCGTATTTATCCTCGTCGCGAATGGGCACGATGCTGTATTCGCCGAAGGAAAATGTTTGTCGGTTTAAAGGTTTGTATTTCCTATTGGCGCTCATCTTTCAAGAGTTTGTATTTCAGTTCGGCCAATTTCCAGTCTTCGGGCGTGTCGATGTCTTGGGCTTTCAAAGGGCTGATGACCACGGCCGTTACATTATCCGTCCACAATTTCCGTTCCCGCACGAAGGTGTCGTATTTTATCCAATAATACTGTCCGGCATCGTAGTAGGCGGGCGACAGGTCTTGGGAGCGTTTGTTCAAATTTTCCGGATGCATCATTTTAATTTTATCACCTTGGAAATGCAGGGCGCGTTGGACGGGCGCCGGAAAAGGTACTACGGGAAAAAGGCCGTCTGCATCCGAGGCCGTGAGTTTTTCGAACGATTGCCGCAAGTCCGCCGCATCCACAAAAGGCGCTGTGGGCAAGAGTACCGCCACGTAATCGAATTTGCGGTTTTGGTCCCGGCTGTAACGTTCCAAAACTTCGGCCGTTACGTCCGCCAAGGTGGCATAATCGTCCGCCGTCCGTGCGCTACGCATAAAAGGTACGCCGGCACCATAGCGGCGCGCAACGGAAGCTATTTCCTCATCGTCGGTGGACACCATGACTTCGTCGAACAATCCGCTTCCCAACGCCGCCTCAATGGAATAGGCTATAATGGGCTTACCCAGAAAATCCTTGATGTTCTTGCGTGGTATTCGTTTGCTGCCTCCGCGGGCCGGGATGATGGCGATTTTTTTCATTGTTGATGTTTGTTAAATCGTTGAATCGTTGAATCGGAATTTCTGTTAAACCGTGCAATCGTTAAATCGTGCAATCGGATTTTATGTTGAACAGTTGAATAGTTGAACAGTTGAATAGATGGATGACCGGTGACGGTTATATATTCGGTAAATGTGATTCGTAGAATGGAGAACGGTTTCTTAGTGAGATAGGGAAAGAGTGGAAGAATTAAAAATGAGGGATAAATAATAAATAATGTATTATGAAAAGAAAAAACCAAATCCCAAATCCCAAATCCCAAATCCGTATTAAAGAGATTCCTCACATGCGTTCGGAATGACAAAATATGCGTTCGGAATGACAAAATATGCATTCGTAATGATAAAGCGCATTCCGAAGGTGAATAAGGAACAAAAAAACGTTCTTTGTCATTCCGAGGAAAGCGACCGCAGGGAGCGACGAGGAATCTCTTTACATTTGTTGAAAAGTTATC
>JAADEB010000010.1 GCA_013153655.1 Chlorobiota bacterium | reverse complement strand
CGCTGAGGGTGGAAATTTTAGGAACCATAATATCGGATTTTTCCCTACAAGTTACTAAAAATCACATAAAACAAAAAAAACCGCCCCCGAAGCGGAGCGGTTTACATTTTTGATATTAAGGATATTTCTTATTGGGTTACATGTTTGAACACAAAAGCCTCTCCCACTTGATTGCCTTCGTCGTCCACTTCGAATATTTCGATGGTGTAGGAAGCGGGGCCGGTGGTATGGTTGGCATAATGGATGGCGGAGGGCGGTGTGATGCTATTGCCGTTGACATCCAAAGAACCATTAACCGGATAGACGGTGTTCAATTCCATTCCCATATAGCAGTTTCCGAAGCAAAATTCCATTTCCGATCCGTCGGTTCCGGTAACGTTTGTAAAGCGGGTTTTGAGATGGATGGTTTGTCCAGAAGTGTTTTTGGCCAGGAGGACCAGGTTGCGTTCCGGGTCGTTGAGGTCGAAGGTAAAGGTATGATTGTTTTCCACCGCCGTACCGTTTACGTCCAGAATTTGGAAATGGGCGTTTTCATCGGCCGGCGTATCGGGTTCGTCTTTTTGACAGCCGGTAAGTCCCAACACGGGAATCAGAAGAATAAATAACCAAACTTTTTTCATATTTCGTTTTTTTCGGGTTAGAAATCGATTTGAGTGGCATCTTCGATGGCAATGGCGGATTGGAGGACGGATTTATCCGTATCGTTTTGGATAAATACCACCACTTCCAGGTCGTTCATTTCTTCGATATGGGTGCCGTTGAGGGATGCTTGCACGCGTTTGGTAAATGCCGTTCCGTCCGTAGCGGTGACACCGGTTCCCTGCGCATTGGGCACCATTTTCATCATGACGTTATGGAATTCGGTTTCGCCGTTGGTGGTGGCATTTCCCGTGGTGGTTTTTTCAACTACGGCTACGTGGAGGGTGAAGTTTCCGGAAACATAAGGTGTTCCTACCACTTTGACTTTTACAGTATTATTGGCATCGATGGTATAATATGCCTGCAAATCCACAATGGCGGGAATTTGATATTCGTTGTCCAAATCTCTTTGCAGATCGGACGTGGAATTTTTCATATCTTTTTGGCCGTCCATAAAAAGGGTGGGTACTCCGTTTACGCCGTAGTATTGACGACGTACGCCTCCTTCATCCGTGTAGTAAGGGTCACCGGAACCGGGCCAGCTCATTTGGTATTTGACCACGGCAATTTTTCTCGCATTATTTTGGAGGAAAGTGGTTGTAAACACATTGCTATTGAATCGAGCACAAGGATTACATGTGGAGCTGGTGAATTCTTCATATAGGACTCTTCTTTGTACACCTTGCGAAGCCACTAAAATTTGTGCATTACGCAGGTTGTTACCGTCCACTTTGTCGTGTTCTTTGCCATTCACATTTGACACGGTTACAGCAATAGTATGGTTACCCGTTTCGGCTTGATAAGGAGTGGAGTGGGTAAATTCATAAACACCCATTTTGGGGATATTAAGCCCGGTCAAATTCATGGTGTGGTCTTGACCGTTGTCCACTTTCCAGGAAATATCCATGGAAGTAATGGGTGCATCTCCGAAATTTTGAATAATACCTTTGATTTGCACCTGTTGGCCGTTGACGGCAATTCCCGGTACTTCCACTTTATTGAGTGAGGCGTCGGCCAGGACTTCCGGTTCATCACCGCCACCTTCACCGCCGTTGTCTTTTTTCTTACAATTATTGAGGCTTAGCATTATGACCAAGCTTAACAAGAAAAGGAATTTTTTCATGCGAGTAAATATTTAAAGGTTTCTATCGGTCAAAGATATAAAATTTCTTTTAAACTTCTAATTTTAACAATTATTATAAATAATTTTCATGTTGCTAAGAACATTCGTTTCTCATTATTAACGCTCATATGAAAAAAATATTTCGTTTATGCAACAAAAATATGGGAATCATAATTCTAAATCGGCAATTTAGTATTTATATGTTGAAAATGAAAAAATAAAAAAAGTTTCATTTTAAATATTTTATTAAATTTACCCTAATAAATCAAACGGGATTTTATGTTAGTGAATGTTTACAGTGCCGCCATTTATGAAATAGACGCCTATCCCATTCGCATCGAAGTAAATTTGGATAGGGGCATCGGTTATCATTTGGTAGGATTGCCCGATAAAGCCGTTTCGGAAAGCAGTTACCGCATTTCGGCCGCTTTGCAGAATTCGGGTTACAAAATGCCGCATAATAAATTGATTATCAATATGGCGCCGGCGGATTTACGTAAGGAAGGTTCCGCTTACGATTTGCCCATTGCTTTGGGTATTTTGGCGGCGTCGGACCAGATAAAGGACGACAAACTGCAAGATTATTGGTTTATGGGTGAATTGTCGCTCGACGGAAGCCTCCGGCCCGTGCGCGGAGCCTTGCCCGTGGCCCTCAAAGCCAAAGAAGATGGCCTGAAAGGGGTAATATTGCCTTTCGAAAACCGCGACGAAGCCGCCATTGTGGACGGAATCGAAGTGTATGGGATGAAAAATATCCGTGATGTTATTGATTTTTTGGAAGGCCGTTCTTCGCCGGAACCCTACCGTCTGGACATGGAGAAATTGTTTTATGACGAGCTCGACCGTTTCGAACACGATTTTGCCGATGTAAAAGGTCAGGAATCCGTTAAGCGTGCTTTGGAGATTGCGGCGGCGGGCGGTCATAACGTATTGATGGTGGGGCCGCCCGGAAGCGGTAAAACCATGTTGGCCAAACGGCTACCCGGAATTCTTCCGCCCATGACTTTGGAAGAAGCATTGGAAACCACCAAAATCCATTCCGTGGCGGGGGTGTTGAAATCCAGCCGGGGGATTGTTACCAAGCGTCCTTTTCGCAGTCCGCATCACACCATTTCGGATGTGGCCTTGGTGGGAGGCGGCAGTTATCCGCAACCGGGTGAAATATCACTGGCACACAACGGCGTGTTGTTCCTGGACGAATTACCCGAATTCAAAAGATCGGTATTGGAAGTCCTGCGCCAACCTTTGGAAGACCGCGAAGTAACCATTTCCCGCGCCAAGTTTACGGTGACCTATCCGGCCGGTTTCATGCTTATTGCCAGCATGAATCCCAGTCCGTCGGGATATTTCAACGATCCCAATTCGCCCTTACGTTCTTCGCCGGCGGAAATGCAGCGTTATTTGAGCAAGATTTCGGGTCCGCTGCTGGACCGTATCGATTTGCAAATCGAAGTGGAGCCCGTTCCTTTCGAAGAATTATCGGATTCGCGCCGGGGCGAAAGCAGTGCCGAAATCCGAAAGAGGGTCATTCGTGCGCGGGAAATCCAGACGGAACGCTACCGGGATTATCCGGGTATTCATTACAACGCCCAATTATCATCCAAACTCATCCGGAAATTTTGTGCGGTGGACGAGGCCTCGTTGCAATTGTTGAAAAATGCCATGGACAAACTCAACCTGTCGGCCCGCGCCTACGACCGCATCCTGAAAGTGGCTCGCACCATAGCCGATTTGGACGAAAGTCAGGACATCAAAAGTCATCACCTGGCCGAAGCCATTCAATATCGCAGTCTCGACCGTCAGGGATGGTTCGGTTGATTAAAATTTACCCCGGAAAGATGCCGGAAGACGGATTTTGTTTTTCCGGTTATTTTCCGGTTCGGCAATGGGTTTTTGTTTGGGAGGTAAGAAATCGGGTTTACGTCCTTTGAGCAAATCGGCGGCACTGCGTATGCGTTCGCCTCCCCGCCAGTAGAATCCGCTTAGTTTTTTCAAATGTTCGGGGATTTTTCCGGGCGGATAGGTAGTACCTTGGGGTTTGTCGCGCAAGTAAATACGTTCGGCTTGGCCGGTGGTGTCCAATTCCATGTTGATTTCGCTGCACACGCTCCGGTCGATGCCGTTGAGGCGGTTTTGGTCGTCGCGCAGGTAATAAATTGTTTCCGTATTGCCGGTAATATCGATATGGCGAAGGCGTCCGTTGCGGAATTTTCCTTTCAATTTTTTTCCTTTGATTTGGTTGTAACCCGCCGGTTCTTTTTGGATAATAAACACCCCGGACGGGATAATGAGGGAATCGATGTGACGGCCTTTGGCATCGTTTCGCACAAAAATGGTGTCGCCGGTGATTTGGCTGTCGTTATTCCATAATACGGGATTCCGGTAAAGTTCAATGCGGTGGGTGGCCGAAGATTGGAAAAGCGAATCGGCGCGGCCGCTAAATCCTTTTTGGTAGAAGGCCACCGAAGGGTAGGCCCAAAGGAGGCGGATGCTGTCGTGGCGGGCGGTCATGATGTGCTTGGCCGCCAGGTAGAAGGTGTCTTTTTCATAATTGATTACCACGGGGTCGCGATCGAGCATGACGGAGTCTTTTCCCTGCCAAAGTTCGGCATACCCGGCCAGGATAAGCACTTTGTTGAGGCTGTCCTTGATGCGTACATGTCCGGTGGCGGAATAGAATTGGCGTTGCCGGTCGGAATAAATACTGTCGGCGGCGGTCCAGGTTTTGCTGTCGCGCACAAAGGCGTTGCGGGTAAACCAGGCTGTGCTGTCGCGCATGTTGTACTGCCCCCGTTCCGCATAAACCATATTGCGATTGCTCAGGATTTTGGTGGGTCCGAAAAAACGGGCCGTTCGCCGGTGGGTATTGTAGTCCAGGTGATCGGAAAGGATGGTATAATCGGGATTGGTGATTTTGACACGATTAATAAATTCGTAGCGTTTTTCACGCACAAAATATTTTCCCACCCGGCTCCGCAGCACATTGACACTGTCGCGAATGACCCCGCCGGAACGGTAAAAGGCCGTTCCGCGGCGTTTGTCGTAATACAAGGTATCGGTTTCCAACTGCATGGTGGGGTCATAGAGGCGCACCCGGTCGATGGCCATGGAAAAATCACGGCTGCCGTCGTAGCGGAGGATGCCTGCGTAGAGGCGCAAAGTGTCCCCTTGATTGAGCACCACATTACCGATGGCTTCGGCAAAATTGTGTTTGGTATCCAAGAGGGCTTTATCACAAGTCAGCAAGGCGTCTTTGTGCCGCAATTGCACATGGCCTTCCAGCAATTTCAGATCGGGGTATTCTTTTTTCAGAATCATGCGGTCGGCATGAAGCACTTCGATGGGGTCTCCGGTATTTTGTCCTGATTGTGCACGGACACTACCGGATAAAAAACCTACAAATATGAGAGGATATATAAAAAATTTTCGAAGCATGCAGATATGAATTGAAAAATGATATACCGCAAAAATACAACTATATAATGTATTTGCGTAAAAAAAAGAAACCGCCCCCCCGGAAGGAGACGGTTTCCGTATGTATGTACGGACCCTGAGAAGCTATTTCTTGATAAAGCGGAATCCGCCTT
>JAADEB010000019.1 GCA_013153655.1 Chlorobiota bacterium | reverse complement strand
GCCACGGGTTTGGCGGGCGGGGCGAAGGAGAGTTCGGTATTTCCGAAGTAGCGTCGCATGTCTTTGTAGTGGCAAGTTACGGATTTTTCGGGAGATATCCGAACGGGTATTTTCTTTGGCGGGGGTGGGGCGGTTGAGGTATTGCATGAAGGGGACGCCTTGTTTGACCTGTGCCGCAATGCGCCGTCCGGAGGCGAAATAATGTTTGGTATAGGCACGTTCATCGTCCACCGTCAGGTAGGCATTGGGATAGAGTTTGAAATCGCCTATTTCGATGCGGTTGTCCACGGGTTGGCCGTTTTGATAAACACGCAGTTCGTCGGTATGAGCTTTGATGATGCGTTCACCGGAGGCGTCATAGAGGTAATAGTGGTAACCTTCTTCGTTTCGGACCAGGCGGAGCCGGTTTACTTCATCCCACCACAAGCGTTTATCTTCCTGCTCAAAGGCGCCTTCCACCAGGGTGATGTTGCCGTTGCGGGATATGGCATAAAATATGTCAACGATTAACCAAAAAAAACTAACTTTGTCCCAAAACCCGTTTACTTGGACATTATCTCGCAAATCGACCGGAAACTCACGCAAGCCCGGCGTCCCCTGATCGTTATCCACATGCATCCCGACGGCGACGCCTTGGGTTCGGCCTTGGCGCTGGCCCGTATCTTGCGCAAGGAAGGAAAAGACGTACAAATCGTCTCCCCCGACGCCATTCCCGATTTCCTCCAATGGATGCCGGACATGGACACCGTCCTGCAAGCCGACCGCCATCCGGATCAAGCCCGCCAAGCATTTCGCCAAGCGGACCTGATTGTCATGCTCGACCACAACAAACCCTCGCGCACCGGCGACCTGCTGGAACCCATGGTGGAGGAAGCCTTGAAGGACAAGGATTTCGTCATGATCGACCATCACCTGGAACCCGACCCCCGCATTCCCCTGGCATGGTCCCTGCCCGGCATGTCGTCCACCGCCGAAATGGTGTATGATTTCCTCAAACAAACCGGCCGCTTACAGCGCCACGGCGACCCCCAAACGGCCACCCAACTCTACACCGGCATCATGACCGACACCGGTTCTTTCCGTTTCGGCACCACCACCGGCGACACCCACCGCGCCATTGCCGACCTCATCGACATGGGTGCCGACAATGAGAACATACACGTGCGCGTGTTCGATACTTTCTCCTACGACAAATTACAACTGCTGGCCCACGCCTTGCAAAACATGAAATACCTGCCGGATTGCGGCGCCACCTACATGGTGCTCGATAAACCCACCTTGGAAAAATTCAACCACCGGCCCGGCTACACCGAAGGCATTGTCAATTACGGCCTTTCCCTCGACGGTGTCAACTTTACGGCCCTCATCAAGGAATTGCCGGGATTGGACCGCATTCGCCTTTCGTTTCGCTCCAAAGGCGATTTCGATGTCAACCGTTTTGCCCGCCGCTATTTCGAAGGCGGAGGCCACAAAAACGCCGCCGGCGGTCAAAGCTTCGACGATATCCCCACCACCGTACGCCGCCTCGAAGAGGCCATTCGCCAACACTGTCGTGAAATTGCCGGAAAATGAAGCAAGGCCTTATATTCCTGACCGTTTTCTTCCTCCTGACGGCTTGCCGCCACGAACCGGAACCCCGCTTTCCGGTCATGCATACCTACCGGCATGACTATTCCCGGTCTATCGTGTTCAACAAAGCCCGCTACATGGCCGAGCAACGCCTGTTCGACAGCCTCATGCGCGCCGACACCGCCCATCGCTACCACCATACGGGAACCGGTATGCATTACTATTTTCTACGGCGCGGCGACACTTCCGGACCCCTTCCGCAACCCGGCGACCTCGTACGCCTGCGCTACGGACTCTACTATATCCTGGGTGACACCATCTACACGCCCCGCGAATTGGGTGAACGGGTCTACCGGGTGGACAAAGAAGAATATTTTATGGGATTCCGCGAAGCGGTCAAACATTTACACCCTGGCGACAAAGCCGTTTTTCTCATCCCGTCCTATGCCGGCTACGGATTGCTCGGCGACGGCGACCGTATCCCGGGTAATACGCCGCTCAAAATGACGTTGGAAATAAGGGATATCAAACACGAAAAACAATTAAAACCGAATAAAAATGAGAACTAAAAAACTGTTGCGATTCATGATGATGTTGATGCTCTTCACCGGATTGACCCAATGCAAATCCGCCAAATACAAACACCTGGAAGACGGCCTCTATGCCGACATCCAAACCGATCGCGGCGACATTCTCGTCAAACTCTATCCCGACAAAGCGCCCGTTACGGTGGCCAATTTTGTCAGCCTGGCCGAAGGAACCAATCCTTTTGTGGACCCCAAGTACAAAGGCAAACGCTACTACGACGGCCTTACCTTCCACCGCGTTATCAGCAAGTCCGAAGGTTCGCCCAAGGATTTCGTGATCCAAGGCGGCGATCCCTTGGGAACCGGCGAAGGCGGCCCCGGCTACGAATTCAAAAACGAAATTTCCGACCTCAAACACACCGAAGGTACCCTTTCCATGGCCAACGCCGGCCCCGACACCAATGGCAGCCAGTTCTTCATCACCCTCACCGACACGCCTTGGCTCGACGGACATTACAGCGCTTTCGGCAAGGTGGTGAAAGGCATGGATGTGGCCCATCAAATCCGTAAAGGCGACCATATCAAGAAAATCGAAATCATCCGCAAAGGCAAAGAAGCCAAAAAATTCGACGCCGTGAAAGTGTTTTCCGATTATATGAAACAAAAACAGGCCGAAAAAGCCAAACAAGCCGAAGAGCAAAAAGCCATGGCCGAGCAATTGGCCCGCTGGGAAAAAGAAGCCCAAAGCCTGCCTTCGGGACTGAAAATTTATTGGCTCAAAAAAACACAAGGCAAAAAACCCGTAAAAGGCCAAACCGTAAGCATCCATTACGACGGCTATTTCCGTGACGGCCGCATGTTCGACTCTTCGCACAAATACAACATGCCCCTGACCTTCAAGGTGGGTGTGGGTAAGGTGATTCCCGGCATGGACCAAGGCGTGCTGCAACTACACGAAGGCGACGAAGCCGTGCTCTTTATTCCTTCGCATCTGGCCTATGGACAAACGGGAGCCGGCGGTGGCCTCATTCCCCCGGATACGGATTTGATCTTCAAAATTCAATTGTTGAAAGTAGGAGATAAATAATTCGTTATTTTTAAAAATATATTTATCTTTATATCAAATTTTAAAACAACAAAATCAGTTGCCCTATGGAAAAGAAAATGCATTACCTAAGCGACCTGGAATTCAACCTGGATACATGGAAACGGGAACTCAAATTCCACCGCGACGAAATGGATAGTTTTCAGGAAAAATTGGAAGAAATCGCCGCCCGTCCCGACCTGGACAAAAACGCCTTGGCCAAGCTCGAACGCTTTCAGAATAAAATCCTGCGCGAACGCAAAGTGATTTCCGATTTGCTCCACAAAATCAAAGAAAAACGCCTCAACCTTCGCAAAGCCGACCTCAACGAACCCCTCGACGGCCGCCTTTATCGCGAGCAACAACCCCTGCGCGACGAAATGCGCACCTACATCAAGCTCCATTACGATTTCAAGGAAGACATGATGGACTTCTTCACCGAATGGCTCGATTAATCCGTTCGACTAAAAACATGATATGGAAGCCGGTTCCTTCGGGAGCCGGTTTTTATTTGTTTTTTCTGTGAATGAACCAAATAACCATATATACCACGACTTTTTTGAAAATTATGAAAGAAAATTTCTTAAATGGGAAATTACATATTAGCCAAAAGAAACCTTATAGGAAGATTTTATAATGTTTTATGTCCTTTTGATGCGACTTTTTGGTTTAAGAAGGATAATGACACAGTTGGGGATATAGCCTAATAAGGAATGTGATATTTGCCGTTTTGCGGTATCACTTTACTTTAATGATAAGTTTGGTTTAGTTAATTGGTTCATAGCTAATCGTAGAAAAATTTTATCCTTAAATTTATATTGAAATGAATGATAGACAAGCTGCTTTTTTTTAAAATTATAAAATCCATTGTATATTACATCAAAAAGTACTAAGAAACCGGCAATTGTCGGTTAAATTTTAACAGGGAAAATTTTCAACATAACCTGCGGAAAGCCAAAATATTTCGTATTTTTGAAATTCGGATAAAATACTTGATTTACAATGGGCTTTTTCGATTTTTTACAGAAACAAATAGCGATTGACCTGGGAACGGCCAATACGCTCATCATATACAACGATAAGATTGTGGTGGATTGTCCGTCCATCGTGGCGCGCGACACCAAAACCGGCAAAATCATCGCCGTGGGCAAGGAAGCGGCTTTGATGCAAGGCAAGACGCACGAACAAATCAAAACCATCCGTCCGCTCAAAGACGGTGTGATCGCCGATTTCGAAGCTTCGGAACGGATGATCGAGGCTTTTATTCGCAAAGTGCCGCAATTCAACAAATCCTTCTTTGCGCCTAAGCTCAAAATGGTGATTTGCATTCCCTCGGGCATCACCGAAGTGGAAAAACGGGCCGTTCGCGACTCGGCCGAGCGCGTCAATGCCAGCGACGTATATCTGATTCCCGAACCCATGGCCGCCGCCATCGGTGTGGGTATCGACATCCAAAAACCCGAAGGCAACATGATCATCGATATCGGTGGCGGAACCACGGAAATAGCCGTGATTGCCTTGGGCGGTATCGCCGTGAAAAAATCGGTAAAAATCGCCGGCGACGTATTCAACTACGACATTATCTACTACATGCGTTCCAAGCACAACCTCTACATCGGCGAGCGTACGGCCGAACGCATCAAAATCGAGATCGGGTCGGCGCTGGACGAGCTGAGCAATCCGCCGGACGACCTTCCCGTGCAAGGCCGCGACCTGATTACGGGCAAACCCAAGGAAGTGATTGTATCGTACCACGAGGTGGCTAAGGCCTTGGAAAAATCCCTGATCCATATCGAAGACGCCATTATGGAAACCCTCTCGCACACGCCTCCGGAACTGGCGGCCGATATTTACAAGAGCGGTCTCTACCTGGCGGGCGGCGGGTCGTTGTTGCGCGGATTGGACAAACGCATTACCGATGCCACGGGCCTTCCCGTTCATGTGGCCGAAGATCCGTTGCGAGCCGTCATCCGCGGTTCGGGTGCCGTGTTGAAGGATTTCGAAAAATACCGTGGCGTACTCTTGCGATAATCCATGCTGAATTTTCTGTATTTTCTCAAACGAAACGCTTCGGCGGGCCTCTTTATCCTGCTTTACGGATTGGCCTTCCTGCTCCTGGTGAGCGAACGAAGCATCCCGGGCGGCAAATGGACGCGTTTTCGCCTGGAAGCCGGATCGTGGCTGGGAAATTCGTTTCGCACGGTGGACGGTTACTTCGGCCTGAAAGCCGAAAACCGCTCCCTGCACCGCGAAAACCTGCGCTTACACCACATGTTGGAAAAACGTGCACCGTTGCACGTAGCGGTACCGCCGGGATTCGAATATGTTCCCGCACGCGTGGTCAACCGCCGCATCCGCTCCGGATTCGACTACCTGATTATCGACAAGGGAAGCAACGCGGGCCTGGCGCCTCAAAACGGCGTATTCGGTCCCGAAGGCGTGGCGGGTATCGTGGCGGCCGCTTCGCCGCATTTTGCCAAAGTGATTACGCTCTACCATCCGGACGTGTCGGTGGACGTGCAATTGCAAAAATCCGGCATCCAAGGATTTACGCAAGCCAAGGCCGAATTCTTTCCCTACATCCTCATCACCGATTTGCCGTACGAAACCAACGTGGTGCCGGGCGATACCATCGTTACGAGCGGAAGTTCCTACATCTTTCCGCCGGGCATTCCCGTGGCCACCGTACGCGCCGTCCGCACCGACAGCATCAACAAAAGCCGTTACATCACGGCCGTTCCCGTTACTGATTACCGTCGCATACGACACGTGTACGTTTCCCGTAACCGTTACAAAAAGGAATTGGACAGCTTGCAACATGAATAAACCGCATTGGCTCATAACGACCCTTATTCTGCTGCTCATCCAGGTGATTTGGATGAACAACGTGGGCTATGCCGTTTCCTACGTGCCTCATGTGTTTATCCTGGCCTTGCTGATATATCCGCCGGAAAAGGATTCGGCGGGTTATTTCCTCTTTGCCTTCCTGACGGGATTCGTGCTGGATTTTGTCAGCGGTACGGGCGGCCTCTATGCCTTGGCCTCCCTGAGCATGGCGGCCTTGCGCCAATTCATGTTTGCCGGACGGCAAGCCGCCGCCGAACGCAGCATCAAACCCTTCCGGTGGACACCGTGGCAATGGATCTGGCGACTGGCGCTATGGGCCTTGGCCTTCGAGTTTTTCCTGTATTTCTACGATTTCCTCAGCTTGAAGGAAAGTCTTCGCCATGTACAAGATATCCTGGGACAAGCCGCCTTTACCTGGATATTTACCACCCTCTACGCCTTGCTGTTTCTCCACCGAAGCCGTATGAACGAAAGCGCCTAAACCTGCAAAGCCATGAACGGAAAATTCAAAATCATCGTCGCTTTCCTGATGCTGTTGTTTCTGACGGTGGAAGCCAGGCTCTATTGGCTCCAAAACACGCAAAACACCTACAAGGAACAGGCCACCCTCAACGCACTGACCAAAGAATACATCAACCCGGCACGCGGTTTTATCTACGATCGCAAAGGACGTCTGCTGGTGTCCAACCAACCGGTTTTTTCCATTTGGTTTACGCCTGCACAAAGCCGCGCCTTCGACACCCTGGCTTTGGCACGCCTGGCGGGCATGGACACCACGGAATTGAAGAAAAAAATACGCCGCGCCTATCGCTATTCGCGCGTGAAACCTTCCATGATCGCTTCGGGTTACCTGAAAACCGATATTTCACCCTTGCGGGCAGTGCTTTTTCGCTTTCCGGGATTCGAAATCCGCAAAAACCAAATCCGTAAATACCACACTTCGCACGCGGCCAATGTGCTGGGTTATTTGCAGGAAGTAAACGAACGCATGCTCCGCCGGGATCCGTTCTACCGCCAAGGCGACTGGGCGGGTGTGACGGGTTTGGAAAAATATTATGAAAAAATCCTAAGAGGCAAAAAAGGCGTGCGCTACTACGAACGCGACAAGCTCAACCGCATCATCAAGTCCTACAAAAACGGCCTGTGGGACACCCTTCCCGTTCCGGGAAAAGACCTCCGCATCAGCATCGACATCGACTTGCAGGCCTTTATCGACACCCTTATGGCGGGCAAACACGGCGCCGTGGTGGCCATCGAACCTTCGTCGGGTGAAATCCTGGCCTTGGTGAGCGCGCCGTCCTACGACCCGGAATTGCTCACCCGCCGCGACCGCAACAAATACATCGCCGAATGGCTGCGCGACAAAGTGCATCAACCCTTGTTCGACCGTGCGCTCATCGGTGCCTATCCGCCGGGCTCGCCGTTTAAGCTGGTCAATGCTTTGGTGGGCCTGCAAACGGGCCAAATCGACCGTGGCACCCACTACGTTTGCCACCACGGATTCAAATACGGCAACCGTTTTATGCGTTGCCACTGCGGTGCCAACGGACCCGTGTATCTCTCCTACGCCATTCCCTATTCGTGCAATACCTTTTTCTCCAAAACCTACCTGAAAATCATCGATGCGGCCTCCACGCCGGCCGAAGGCGTACAGCGCTGGTCGGACATGGTACGCAGCTTCGGCCTGGGTGATTTTCTGGGTTACGACCTGCCGGTGGGACGCCGCGGCAATATTCCCGACAGTAGCTACTATCACCGCTACTTCGGACACCGGCGCTGGAAGAGCATGAACATCATTTCCAACGGCATCGGACAAGGCCAAATCCTCACCACACCGATCCAAATGGCCAACCTTACCGCCGCCATCGCCAACCGTGGTTTCTACTACACGCCGCATCTGGCCGTGGAAATACAAGACACCGTCATCGACCCGCGCTTCCGCCGAAAACATCTTACGGCCGTGGATTCGGCCTATTTCGAACCGGTGATTCGCGGCATGCGCGAAGTGTACGAAAAAGGCACCGCACGATACAGCCGCATTCCCGGACTGGATATGGCCGGTAAGACGGGTACCTCGGAGAACTTTATCATCCGCAACGGCCAAAAGGTCAAAATGCCGGACCATTCCATTTTTGTGGCATTCGCGCCGGCGGACCGTCCGCGTATCGCCGTAAGCGTGTTTATCGAAAACGGCGGCTACGGCGCCAATGTGGCCGCACCCATCGCCTCGCTGGTTATCGACAAATACCTGAACGACACCATAAGCCGCCGCGACCTCTACGAGCGCGTACGCCATATCAACCTCTACCCTATCTACGAATCCAAACACGCCACCGACAGTCTTCGCAAACCATGAAACACTACACACCCGCCGATATTATCCGCTACGACTGGCCGAGCATCCTGGCCGTGCTGATTATTGCCGTGTGGGGCATCATGCAAATAGGCAGCGTGGACCATTACCTGAATCCTGAGGCGGGCTTTTGGCAAACCCACCAAGGCAAGCAGACCCTTTGGGCCGTAATGGCGGCCGTGTTTGTAATGATCATTGTCCTGACACCGCAACGCTTCTTTATCCGGTGGAGTTCGTTGATTTATCTGATTTCGCTGCTATTGCTGGCGGGCGTGCTGGTGGCGGGCAAGGAAATCGCCGGAGCCAAATCCTGGTATGTGTTCGGCGGCGTGAGTTTCCAACCCTCCGAGGCGGCCAAATGGATGACAGCCTTGGGGCTGGCCAAATTGCTCAGCGAGCGTGATTTTCACCTGCGTTCGGTTCGCAACCTTCTGAAAACGGCCTTGCTGCTGGGCATACCCGTGGCCTTGATTTTGCTCCAACCGGACATGGGTACGGTGATTGTGTTTGTGTTGGCCTACGTCATGGTGTTGTTTCGTTTCGGTCTCAACGGCCTGATGATCATGATAATCGGGTGGCTGACGTTGTTGTTTTTGCTGAGCCTGCGTTTTTCGCCTTGGCATGTGTTGGCGGGTTTGGTGCCGCTCATGCTATTGGTTTCGTTGGTGGTATATTTCCGGGCGCCGCGTAAATTCCGGTGGCGTTTTGTGAGCCTGGTGGCGGCGGCGGGCATGGTGAGCGCCGCTTGGGCCTTCGGCGCCGACTACCTGTTTCGCACGGCCTTGAAACCGCACCAGCAAAAACGCATTGCCATCATGCTGGGCAAATTGGAGGATGCCAAAGGCGCCGGCTACCATTTGCGCCAATCCCTTATCGCCATTAGCAACGGCGGCATGCACGGACGCGGCTATATGAAGGGCAGCCAACTGGAAGGCCGGTTTATTCCCGAACAACATACCGACTACATCTTCACCACCATTGCCGAACAATTCGGTTTTGTGGGTTCCACGCTGTTTATCGCCTTATATCTGTTCTTGATTTTGCGGTTGCTATGGCTGGCCGAACGCCAAAAAATCCTGTTTGCCAAAGTGTTCGGTTACAGTTTGGCGGCCTTCCTGGCGGTGCATTTATTTCTCAATATTCTGATGACCCTGGGCCTGTTTCCCACGGTGGGCATTCCCATTCCGTTTGTGAGTTACGGCGGGTCGGCTTTTTGGAATTTTGTTATTTTTCTGTTTTTATTCCTGCATTTCGATGCACACCGCGACGAATTCCTGGCATGATGAACAAATCCCGACACATACCGCCGGCCGAGTTCCTGCCTTTCGAGGCTTTGGACATTCACTTGCTCTACGAAATCCTGCACCTGCGTGCCAAGGTGTTTGTGGTGGAACAAAATTGCGCCTATCAGGATTTGGACTACCGGGACCAACACAGCCTGCACGTGCTCCTGCGCCGCCATGGGCGTTTGGCCGCTTACGCACGTATTATCCTGCCGCAAACCGCCGACGAACCCGTTCGCATAGGACGCGTGCTCACCGAACCCGCCTTTCGCCGGCAAGGGCTGGCCGAAAGCATGATGCAACAAATCATGACCTACATCCGCCGCCACCATCCGGACCGATCCGTGGAACTTAGCGCTCAAACCTACCTGACCGCCTTCTATGAAAAATTCGGCTTCCGGCGGCGCGGCCACGAATATTTGGAGGACGGCATTCCGCATGTACGTATGGTTTGGGAGGGTGAATGAATTATTGCTGAATAGTTGGTTAAAGAATTGAATACAAAGCTTTTAGCCATTAGCCGTTGGCTATTAGCTTTTTTAGGCTCCTTCCGCCTGAGGCGGACACGCCCTGCGTTCGGAATGACAAAATGCGTTCCGGAGGCGGTAACAAAACAAAAGAGCGACCTTTGTCATTCCGAAGGAGGTTACGACTGAGGAATCTCTTTGTTTTGTTAAATCGTTAAATCGCCGTGTCCGCCTCAGGCGGATGCAATCGTTTTGGAAACCGATGACCGGTGAGCGGTGCTTTTTCGGAAAACATAAAACGGCAAATATGATTTTTGTTACAGAAGAGTAATCGCAGATTTTATCCCCAAAGTTGAGGTGTATAGGTCTACGAAGAGTTGTATTCAATTCTAATGTATATATCTATATCGGACGGAAACTCGCACCGGCCGGTGATATCTCGGTTTAAAGCCATATACCAAGATTTTTTCGACAAAATTCAGTCTTCCGGATTCTAATATTCGATATCCGGTTTTCTACAAATGATGATGCAAATTCAGCAACCGGTTCAATTTTTCGATTTGGTCGCTTTGGCCCAGGACGATAATGGCGGTTCCTTTCTCGAATTTGGTATCCGGCGAAGGGTTGATGATATATTGCCCGTCGGCGGTTTTGAAACCTATAATGGTAACGCCGGTTTTGCGTCTGAGGTCCAGTTCGGCTATGGTTTTACCTTTGTATTCTTCCGGTAGTTCGTAGAAATGTATTTCTTCCAGTTGGTTGCGGGGTCCTACACTGGATGAGGTCAAGGCGTTGATAAATTCCACCAAGTCGGGCATAATCACCAGCGATGCCATAAAGTCACCTCCGATTTTCTCGGGGAGAATCACCCGGTCGGCGCCGGCCAACTGCATTTTGTCGGCGGCGTTTTGGTCCGTGGCACGGGTGATGATGCGTATATGCGGATTCTTTTGCCTGGCCGAAAGCACCACAAACAGGTTTTCCACATCGCCCCCTATGGACGAGAGCAAGGTATGTGCCCGTTCCACACCGGCATCCATTAGGGTTTGGTCCTCGGTGGCGTCGGCTTGGAGGAAAAACAGTTTTTTGAAATCAAAACGGTCGCTGTCTTTGGGTTCTTGCTTGTCGATAACCACGATCGGACGGTCGAAATGGCGCAATTTGCTTACGATTTCCCGTCCCGTGCGGCCGTAACCCACCAGAATGATATGGTCGCTGAGTTTGCTTATTTGTTTTTTCATACGCCGGTCGAATATTTTTTTGAAAATGTTTTCGCCTACCACAAATTCGGTAATGACCGACAAAATGTAGGCATAGGTAACGATACTGAACAGAATGAGCAGAATGGTCAGGATTTTGCCTTCGGCACTCAGCGGATGCACTTCGCCGAAACCCACCGTGGTCACCGTGATCACGGTCATATACAAGGCATCCATCCATGGAAAATCTTCCAGGAAATGATAACCCGCCGTGCCGGCGCCTATGAGCAGGAACAGCAGTAAAACCGCCAGCAACAGGTCGTTACGGAAATAACGGTACATCCTTATTTTTTCCTAAGCTTTTTTACGAGCCACTACGCGCCGTACCGCCTTTACGATGCTTTCCGCATCCAGGCCGTAGGCTTTCATCAACTCAAAATCCTTGCCCGATTCGCCGAAGCGGTCGTTTATGGCCACATATTCCTGCGGTACCGGTGCATGCAGGCTCAGGACGCGAGCTATGCTTTCGCCCAGACCGCCCAACACGTTGTGCTCTTCGGCCGTCACCACGGCACCCGTTTTACGCGCCGATTTCAATACCGCCTCTTCGTCCAAGGGTTTAATGGTGTGAATATTGATCAGTTCCACCGAAATACCTTCCTTTTCCAAAGTTTCGGCGGCCGTAACGGCTTCCCATACCAAATGGCCCGTGGCAAAAACGGTTACGTCGGTCCCTTCCTTCATCACCCAAGCCTTTCCGATTTCGAATTTCATGTCTTTCGGAGTAAAATTAGGCACTTTCGGCCGGCCGAAACGCAGGTACACCGGTCCTTTGTGTGCCGCCACGGCCAGGGTGGCGTTGTAGGTTTGGTTGTAGTCGCAGGTGTTGATAACGGTCATACCCGGGAGCATCTTCATCATACCCAGGTCTTCCAAGGCCTGGTGGGTGGCGCCGTCTTCGCCCACGGTCAGACCCGAATGGGAGGCCGCGATTTTTACGTTCTTTTCCGAATAGGCTACGGCTTGGCGTATTTGGTCGTACACACGTCCCGAAGCAAACTCCGCAAAGGTGGACGCAAACGGAATCTTGCCTTCCAGCGTAAAACCGGCGGCCATGCCTATCATATTGGCTTCCTGAATGCCTACGTCAAAAAAACGTTCCGGAAATTCCTTGGCAAAAGCTGTCATTTTAACCGAACCGGCTACATCGGCCGTCAATGCCACAATATCGGGATTTTTGCGCCCCAATTCCAGCAATGCATCTCCGAATCCCGAGCGCGTATCCTTCTTTTCCGTGTATGTAAATAATGCCATAATCCTCTGATTTTCCTACAAAGATACGAAATTCCCCCGGGACCGTTTTGCTTAACCAAAGTTTGATGAAGTTATTAGCCTAGGTTTCAATGTTTAAATTTATAATTTTTTGAAATTAAAAAGATTTAAAAAGAAAAATGAATGAACTTGTTGTAAATCAATACGAATTAATTTAAGGTGTAATGTTTAAAAATGATATGTAATGCATAAAAATTTGACATAAATCATTCTTATTTATTTGAAAATAAAGTAATTTTAGATAAAATAAAAAAAGAATTAAAATGATGAAGAAAAGGTATTATATTTTAAGTTTTATATTGCTTGCCGGTGCTTTTTGGGGTAGCGTTAAGAATTATGCCCAACCTTATTACGGATTTCGTATCTCCGGAGGGTGGGCGAATGTATCCATAACCAGTACGGGTTCCATATCTTATAATACCAAACCCATCGGATATTTTTCTGCCGGAGTATTTGCCGAATATCCCATGTCGAGGGAAAATATGTATTTTGAGCCTTCCTTAATGTTAAGCCGGAAGGGTTTTAATTTGTCATTCTTTTATAACTTTCATTTGACGTTTTATTATTTGGAAGCCCCTCTTATGTTCGATTATCGTTTGAATAATTTTACACTTGGTGCGGGGCCTTATTTTGCTTTGGGTTTGACGGGTAATCTAAGATATACCGGAACGGATTTTGATGGGAATAAAGTTGATGAAAATGAAAGATATTACCCCATTTTGGGAAAAGTCAAAGATGAAGACGATGACAAGTTATATTTCAATATGCTTGATTTAGGTATCAACTTGGGTGTTTCCTATCAAATCGACAGATATCGAATAGGTTTCTATTTTTCGCGCGGATTCCTCCCGGTAAATGCTCCCTACATGGACGATGAGGAAGATAAAATCTTTAATAAGGTATTTTATTTTTCCGCTTCCTATTATTTTAATTTTTAGCGGAAGGGAAAAAACGCGTTGATGACCGGGTTGCGGTATGTGGCCCGGTTATTATGTTTTTTCAGGAGGAGGCGGGTTGAGCTTTTCGTATTCGGCGTCGATATGGAGTTTGTGCGGCGGAAACGAGGCGGCTTTTACGGCCAGGCGGTCCACATAATTGTTTTGGGGATGTTTGTCGTGGCCTTTGACCCACATGAATTCCACCCGGTGTTGGCGCAGCAATTCGGCCAATTGTTTCCACAGGTCGGCGTTTTTGACCTTTTTGAAGCCTTTTCGGATCCAAGCTTCCAGCCAGCCTTTGTTGATGGCATCGGAGATGTAACGCGAGTCGGTTACCACGATAACGTCCTGGCCGGGTTTGGTGATTTTGCGCAGGGCGTCCACCACGGCGCGCAGTTCCATGCGGTTGTTGGTGGTGTGGCGGAAACCCTTGTAGAAGGCTTTTTTGTAGGTGCTGTTTTCCAGCAGCATAAGGATGCCGTAGCCGCCGGGACCCGGATTGCCTTTGCAGGCGCCGTCTGTGTAGATAATGATACGTTTTTTGGGGGATTGCGACATAAACGGAGGCTTTATTTTTTCTTGGCCTTGCGGATCATTTGTTCCAACATATCCCATTGGTGGCCGGAAACTTGGTCGAAGGCATTGAATTGGCCGGCGCCTTTGAGCCATTCGCCGCCGTCGATGGTGATGACTTCACCGTTGATATAGGCCGCATACTCGCTAAGGAGATAGGATACCAGGTTGGCCAATTCGGCATGAGCGCCTACACGACCTAGGGGAACCCGCTTGGCCGGGTCGAATTTTTGGCGCAAATCGCCGGGAAGGAGGCGGTCCCAAGCGCCTTTGGTGGGGAAAGGTCCCGGTGCCACCGCATTGAAACGCATGCCGTATTTGGCCCATTCCACGGCCAATGAGCGCGTCATGGCCAACACACCCGCCTTGGACGCCGCCGAAGGAACCACATAACCCGAACCCGTAAAAGCATACGTGGTTACGATATTGACCACCGACACGGGCCGGATTTGCTCCTTAATCCAATATTTACCGGAGGCCAGCGTAACGTTCTTGGTGCCGCGCAACACGATGTCGATAATCACATCGAATGCATGCGCCGAAAGGCGTTCGGTGGGACTGACGAAATTGCCGGCGGCGTTGTTGATCAAGGCGTTGAAGGAACCGAAATGTTCACGAATTTGTTCCAATGCTTGTTCCACCCCGTCGTAATCCCGCACGTCGCATACGGCATACATAATATCCGGATTGCCGGTAAGTTCGTGCAAGTCGGCAACGGCTTTCTTTAATTTTTCTTCATTGCGCGAGCAAATGGCCACCCGCGCACCCAGACGAAGCAACATTTCGGCCATTGATTTGCCCAATCCGCTACCACCGCCGGTGACCACCACGGTTTTGTCCCGTAAACTGCCTTCGCGGAGCATGGGTTGGAGATATTTTTCGTTCATGCGGCTATTATTTTAAATGAATGAGGTATTTACAAGCCCAAGGTACGAAAAGAGCGTGTTTTTTGAAAATGATTTGTTCCGTTAAATCGTTGAGCCGTTAAACCGATGAGCCGTTTTTATAGAATTGGCTAAAACATTATGATTTAATAGATGCATGGATAGTTACATTATTCCGGGTGGAAACGGCATGGCATAAACGATTGAATTAGGTGCTTTGGACGACTACCGGTTTGAAAGCGGAAAACGGGATTTTCCGCCGTCCATCGATGCGTTGAGACATACCTCCATGCAAGCTCGGGCGACCTATGGTGAGGATTTGACTTTCGAAAAAATTTGGAGGGAAGACGCTCGGACCGGCTGTTTTTGATTCGGGTTTTACCAATAAGAACATAAAGATTATGAGTGTCAATTTGTGAAATTTGTGGTTCATTAATTACGGATTTAGGATTTGGGATTTAGGATTTGGGATTTAGGATTTGGGATTTAGGATTTAGGATTTGGGTTATTTTATTTGTTCACTATTCACTAAGTCACTATTTCACTATAAAAACTCTTTCACTCTTTCATTTTTTACTCTTTCACTTATTAAATCCGTTTCCCGTGTCCCGAAAAGGAGATTCCTCAGTCGTAAACTCCTTCGGAATGACAGGCATAACTATTTGATTTAGCTAAGGTTAAAGTATTGATTCCACGATTTTCCATAGGATTCTGCGAAAACGATTTAACAGAAATTCCTCATCTATTCAACTCTTCAACAATTCAACGGTTTAACAAAACTAATCACTATATCTCTACCTCACTAACTCACTCAAAAAAAATTGTTCATTGTTAGTTGTTCACTGTATAAATTTCTTCACTCATTCACTCATTCACTCATTCACTCATTAAAAACGTTCCACATTTACCTTTTCCCGTGTCCCGAAAAAAGCACCTGTCACCGGTCATCCGTCCTTCGATTCAACGATTTAACGGTTTAACGGTTTAACGGTTTAACAAAACTATTCACTAAACCACTACCTCACTAACTCACTCAAAAAAATCGTAACTTCACCCTAAAAATCCCCTTTTATGTCTTCATTTATTATTGCAACCTTTAATGTAAATTCCATTCGTTCGCGTTTGGAGCTCATGGAGGCATGGCTTCGCCAAAGGGGTGGGGATATCGATGTCTTGGCCATGCAGGAAATCAAGGCCACCGAAGAGCAATTTCCTTTCGATTTTTTTGAACGCATGGGTTATGCCTGCCGTATCAATCCCCAGAAACGTTACAACGGCGTTGCCATATGTTCCAAACGTACCCCCGATGAAGTAAGCATCCGTTTCGGTTCGGATATATTGGACGGCGAAAGCCGCCTCATTTATGCCCGTTTCGGGGCCATGCATTTAATAAACCTTTATGCCCCTCACGGCGAACCCGAAGGTCCCAAGTATGCCTACAAACGGCAATGGTACGATGCGCTCATTGCTTGGTTGGACCGCAACTTCGATTTACGGCGGGATAGGGTAGTGCTCACCGGCGATTTTAATGTAACTTTCGACGATCGCGACGTTTACGATCCCGTTTTGTTGGCCGGCACCGTGGGAACCCTCTCCGGTGAAAGGGAAAAACTTTACCGCTTGATCGAACTCGGTTTCATCGATGCCTTTCGCTTGCTGCATCCCGGGCAAATCCAATATACATGGTGGGATTACCGCGGCGCCAAAATTTGGAAAAACCAAGGCATGCGCATCGATCATATGCTGATTTCACCGCCCGTAAAACCTTATTTGCAGGAAGTGGAAGTGGATATGTGGCCTCGACGAAAAAACAAGATCAAACCCTCGGACCATGCACCGCTTTTGGGTTATTTCAAACCGGAAATTTTAGAAAGTTAAGCGAATACCCGCCTGCCATCCCACATGCGTACGGCCGCCGAAGTTGTAAGCGGCCAATCCGGCAACCGGCGCATATTTGTAACGAATATGCAATTGTTTTTTCTGCAAAAGGTATCGCCCGTGCAGCCAATCGTAGAGGAAAGTACCCAAAATCAAGCCGGCCGAGGCGTAGGCCACCGCCACATCGATTTTATAATCCGGATCGAAATTGGCTCGCCCGTTGGGATTTAACAACAACCACCAGACCGACCGGTCTTTGAATGATAAATATGCCCAGCCGGCATAACCCGCGCCGCGCAATCCCATGAGCCAATAACCTTTCTTGCGCTCGTAGATACGGAAATGAATATAACCGGGATACACGGCCGATGCAAAAATATCCTGCATCCGCACTTGGGTGCCCAGTAAATCGAATTCCCGGAAGGTCATCCCGCGTGGAATTTGCGGCAGGTGATAGTTGTCATTGGTGTTTTTGTGGTAAATATCTACATCCTGCGACCAAACGTGCAGTGGCAGTAAAAGCCATAACCATATCCACAAAGCACTCCTTTTCATTTTAGATGTATTCGCGGATGATTTGGAGTTTTTCCTTCCAGGTTTCCAATTGCTCTTTTTGTTTGTCGATTTTTTTGCGCATTTCCACCAAAAGGGGGTTGTTGTCGTCGGCGGTCTTGAAAAAGGCCAAATTGTTTTCGGCTTGTTGGATTTGGTGTTCCAGGTTTTCGATTTTGTCGCGAATGAAGCGGCGTTCGTTTTCCAGTTTGCGGGTAAGGCCGTTTTCTTTCCAGTCGTTCAACATGTTGCGGTAACGTAAATGCCGCAATTGTTTTTCGTCGATGTTCAGGCGGCGGTAAAGCGAATTGATAAACCGGTGGAATTTGCTGTTGATGAAACGCACTTTTTCCGGCACGTCACCCAATTCTTTCCATTTGGCCGTCAGCTCGTCTATCAGTTCCATGGAAAGAGGTTCTTCTTCGTTCTTGAATTTTTCTTTCAGTTCGGCCAAATATTGTTTTTTGTTGAGATAATTTTGGTATTCCTGCGAAATTTCTTCTTTCACTTTGGAGTAATATACATCGTAAAATTCTTTGCAGGCGGCTTTGAATTCCTCCCAAATGGATTTGGAATGTTTAAGCGGCACAAAACCGATTTCTTTCCATTCTTCACGGATTTGTTTGCAACGCTCCATGGCCGCTTTCAGGTCTTCGGCTTCTTTGAGACCGTGTACTTCTTCAATGAGTTGGTTTTTGCGTTTGAGGTTTTCGCGTTGCTGCGCCTTAAATCCTTTGTAGAAACGGTTTTTGTTGCGATTGAATTCCCGCAGGTAGGTGCGGAATTCTTCCAGCAGAGATTCCGGTGCGCGGAATCCGGTGAAAAATTGTCCGTGAATCTCGTTGACTTTACGGATAAGCTTTTGCCATTCCTTATGGTTTTCGGGGTTGAGTGCGGCGATTTCTTTCAGCTCGGCGGTCAGTTGTTCCTTGCGTTCCCAGTCTTTTTTGCGCAGTTCTTTCAATTGAGCGAAATAGGAGCGGCGTTTGTCGTGTATTTGCTTGGTAATGGCCTTGAATTCCTGCCAAATGCTTTCGCGGTGTTCGGGCGCCACGGGTCCCGTGTCTTCTTTCCATTTCTTATGGAGGAATTGCAATTCGCGGAAGGCTTTCATCACGTTGTCCCATTCCAGCAATTCCTTGGCGCGGTCGATGATTTTTTGTTTTTGTTCCAGGTTTTCTTCGTAGGCTTTTTTGCGGTATTCGCGGTCCAGGTGAATGATGTCAAAGAATTGTTCTTCCCAATATTTAAAGGTATTCCAAAGATGACGGTAGTCCTGTTTGGGTACACTTCCCACTTCCTTCCAAGCGGCTTTCAGTTCTTTGAATTTTTCGAAAAGTTTACCCGTTTCGGTGGTGATTTCTCCCCGCACCAGGGCTTTCAGCTCTTCGATGATGGCTTCTTTTTTGGCCTTGTTGGCTTGCAATTGTTCGTGATAGGTCTTGCGTGCGTCGCTCAGGCGGCGGCGAAATTCGCGATAGAGATTGTCGAAAACCTCTTTTTCGTTGGATTTGAATTCGAAACCCTGACCCGAACCCTCGTTGGCTTCTATGTATTGTTCGTATGCTTCCTGGCGGGCCTGTTTGAACTTGCGGTCGAACAACCGTTTTAGCTGGTCCACGAACGGCTTGATGCGCATGATGGGATATTGGTCCATTACGTCGCGCAATTCGTCGGCCAATTGTCCCAAAGTGTACTGACCGTATTTTTTCTGGTCAAACACCGGAACCGCTTCCTGGCTTTCCTCTTCTTTTTCGGATTGTGAAGCCAATTCCTCATGGATTTCGTCGATAATGTCGTCGGCATCCTTTTCCATGGAGGCTTCGTCCATGTCCAGCCGGTTCAGTTCCGCCAGTTCTTCGGCCGTGGGTTCTTTTGCGGCATCTTGTTGGTTACCAGCTTGTTGATTCCCGTTTTCTTCGGGCAATAATTGGTCGTTCTTCTCTTCGCTCATAGCTTTGTTTGTCCTTTGGTTTCGAGGTGCTAAATATATAAAATATTTGTGAAACCAATGGGTGGAGGATTTTATTTTTTCCGGTCTTTTCCGCTATTGTTTTTTATGGTTAGGGCGCGTCCCTTCCTCAGGCCCTCGCCCAAGGCCGCGGGTCGGTGTCTCCGCTTGTATGTGCTCAGCCTTGCTCTCGTCCGGCGCCACCGGCTTGCCAATGCCCGAATCCCTCCGCCAGCCCGCCCGCCGCGGAATGGCGGCTCCCCGCTGTCCGCCGGCATTCCGCGGCCGGAACTTCGGCAAGGCCTCCGCGCATATCGCTCCGCCCCCTCGCGCTATGCCAACGCACAAGGCCAATGCGCCGGGAAACGAAACACGTGGAACGTTTACCGGAATGTAAAGACGCCGTACACGGCGTCTCTACGTATGGTGCATCAAATCAGCGTTTGGTAAAGACGCTATACATCGCGCCTCTACAAAATCGCAAAAAAATACTAAACATCGGCAACATCCGTATTTGGCCGCATTTCCAAAAAATACGTTTCCCCTTTCCCGTTTTTCGAAAAATACACGCCTTTCGAACGCCGCAAAATAATTATCCGTTTACCCTTTCCCCTATTTAATAATGCTCGGCATCAAAGGTGAATCACTTCACCGTAGGCATCCGCCACGGCTTCCATAACGGCTTCGCTCATGGTGGGGTGGGGGTGTATGGCTTTCAGGAGGCTATGGCCCGTGGCTTCGGCTTGGCGTGCCGCCACAATTTCGGCAATCATTTCCGTTACGTTGGCGCCAATCATGTGAGCGCCCAGGATTTCGTCGTATTTCTTGTCGATGATGATTTTAACGAAACCGTCGGTTTTGCCTGCGGCTTTGGCCTTGCCGCTGGCGGTGAAAGGGAATTTGCCCACGCGGATGTCATAACCGGCTTCTTTGGCTTGGGTTTCGGTGTACCCCACGGAGGCCACTTCCGGCGAAGTGTAAATGTTAGACGGAATGTTGTTGTAATCCACCGGACGGGGATTCAATCCGGCGATTTTTTCCACACAGGTGATGCCTTCGGCCGAAGCTACGTGTGCCAAGGCCGGCGTGGCAATCACATCGCCGATGGCGTAGTAGCCGTCCACATTGGTGCGGTAAAAGGTATCCACTTTGATTTTGCCGTTTTCCGTTTGGATGCCGGTTTCCTCCAAACCAATGTTTTCGATATTGGCGCGGATACCTACGGCACTTAGTACCGTTTCGGCTTCCACGCTGTCTTCGCCCTTCTTGTTGCGATACAGGATTTTGATGCCGTTGGAGGTTTCTTCGTAGCCCGTTACTTCAGTTCCCGTGAGCACTTTGATTTTGGCTTTTTTGAAACTGCGTTCCAATTGTTTCGACACTTCTTCGTCTTCCAGTGGAATCAGGCGCGGCAGGTATTCGATAATGGTCACCTTGGTACCAATACTATGATAGAAATGCGCCATTTCCACGCCGATGGCACCGGAACCCACGATTACCATGCTTTCCGGCTGGCGTTCCAAGGTCAAAGCTTGGCGGTAGCCGATGATTTTTTGCCCGTCGATGGGGAGGAAAGGCAATTGACGCGCCCGGGCGCCGGTGGCGATGATAATATGCCCGGCCGAATAGGTGGCGCTAATGCCTTCTTTGCCGGTTACTTCCACCTTACGACCCGGCAACACCTTGCCCGTGCCTTCCAATACTTCGATTTTGTTTTTCTTCATCAGAAATTCCACACCCTTGCTCATGGAGGCGGCCACTTCCCGGCTGCGCTTAATCATGGCCGGAAAATCGGCGGCACCATCGGCCGCTACGCCGTATTTCGATGCATTTTTTACGTAATTGTACACTTCGGCACTTTTCATCAAGGCTTTGGTGGGAATACATCCCCAGTTGAGACACACGCCTCCCAGGTTCTCTTTTTCCACAATGGCCGTTTTGAAACCCAGTTGCGCCGCACGGATGGCCGTTACGTATCCGCCCGGACCGCTTCCTATGATGATAATGTCGTAATCCATATACCTAAAAGTTTTTCCAAAAATAATCATTTCCCCGTTTTGTTTTCCAACATTTGTCCGCTTTGTCCATTTTATGTTTATTATCTTTTTCGGATAATATCACCAATATCAAATACATTTTTTGAATTAGGCGCTTTATCAATACAACTGCGCTATTGTAAAATAAGTGATTTTTTATTTATGTTCTTTTGTCTTGATACAAAAGAACCAAAAAATCAAGGCTGATACTAA
>JAADEB010000129.1 GCA_013153655.1 Chlorobiota bacterium | reverse complement strand
CTCCGACAGGACTCGAACCTGTAACCTCCTGATCCGTAGTCAGGTGCTCTATCCAATTAAGCTACGGAGCCATTTGCGGATGCAAAGATACATATTTTTTTTCTTTTGTCAAGTTGTTTGTTTTTATTTTTTTCGGGCGTCCCCCCGGCCGCGAGCCCGTGCTCAGGTCCCGCCGTCGCGGCCGGGGTCGCGTGCTTCGTTACAATGTGCTCGGCACCATATCCGTCCGGCGCCCCTTCCGGCCTGTGCTTGCCTGCTCCCATGCCACCGCATCCCTCTTCTCTCCCGCATCACCGGGAAAACGGCGGCTCCCCGCTGTACGCCGGCGTTTCCCGGCCGGAACGGATATGCTGCCTTGCGCGCATTTCCTCTACGCCCGCTGACGCTTGGCGGCTCGTCCTAAGGTCCTCGCTGCCCCGGGTGTTCCCGCATCACTCCCTTATTCCGCCAAATATGTCCGCCTCATAAAAAAAGAGACGCATCACACCGGACACGTCTCTTCAAATATGGTAAAAGGTCTTCTCCGGGCTTACCGGATACGATCCACCGATTTTATCAGGTTATCATCCCGCTTAATGGCTTGGTTGGCTAACTTGACAAAAACAATAGAAACAACGGGTATTATCCACAGGACATCCTTCTTCGAGAGTGCCTTTTCGCCCGAAAAAGCATTCCCTCCGGATGCAACGGCTTCGTAGACCCGTAAGCCCGCAAAGACCAAAATGGCCATTATGATCAACGTATTCAGTCTCATTTGCAACGGCCGGTTACGGTATAGAAAAATATTTACCGTCACCACGGCCGCTACCGCCCACATACCGTAGGTATAGACCCCGCCGAAAGCCAAGGCTTCCGGCCGGTACAGGTAGGCAAATACCGCCGACAAAAGAGCGGCGATGAGCATATGGACCGTTTGAATACGTTGGAGCATACAAAAATGTTTGAGCGGAGCAAAGTTAAACAATTATTCCTTTTCGATAATCATGGCGCTGGCACCACCGCCGCCGTTACATATACCGGCGGCTCCGTAGCGGCCTCCGTATTGGTGTAAAATGTTCACCAATGCCATAATGATACGTGCACCGCTAACACCCAGCGGATGTCCGAGCGACACGGCACCGCCGTGAACGTTGGTGCGGTCGTGGGGAAGGTTCATAAGTTTTTCGTTGACCAACACCACCACCGAGAAAGCTTCGTTGACTTCGAAGAAATCGATATCGTCGACCGTCAGGCCGGCTTTTTCCAAGGCTTTGGGAACGGCTTTGGCCGGCGCGGTGGTAAACCATTTGGGATCTTGTGCCGCATCGGCATAGGAAAGGATGCGTGCCAGGGGTTTGAGACCCAAAGCTTCGGCCTTGGCGCGGGTGGTGATGACAAGAGCCGCACCGCCGTCGTTGATGGTGGAGGCATTGGCGGCCGTTACGGTGCCGTCGGGCGTAAACACGGGACGCAGTTTGGGAATTTTGTCGAACTTCACGTTTTTGTATTCTTCGTCTTCATCGAAAATCACCGGATCGCCCTTGCGTTGGGGAATTTCCACGGGAACCACTTCGTCCTTCAAGCGTCCTTCGGCCCAAGCTTTGGCCGCCCGTTGGTAGGATTCCACGGCATAAGCGTCTTGTTCTTCGCGGCTAATGCCGTACTCCTTGGCACAAAGGTCGGCAAACACGCCCATATGTTGCTTGGCATAGGCATCGGTGAGGCCGTCATACACCAAACCGTCCACGGCTTTGACATCGCCCAATTTGACCGCCTTGCGCGCATGCAGGTAATGGGGTGCCAGTGACATGTTTTCCATACCGCCGGCCACCATCAATTCCGCATCACCCGCCTTGATGTTGTTGGCGGCCAACATCACGGCCTTCATACCGGAGGCGCAAACTTTGTTAACGGTAGTGGCCGGAACCGTATCGGGAATGCCGGCATAGATACTCGCTTGGCGGGCCGGCGCTTGACCCACATTGGCTTGCAGCACATTACCCATAAAGACTTCATCCACTTCGGCGGGGTCCAAACCTATTTTGTCCAATGCTCCCTTGATGGCCACGGCACCCAAACGGGCCGCATTGATGCCGCTCAGGCTTCCCAAAAAACTGCCCAGCGGCGTACGTGCATAAGAAACAATAACAATGTCGGAGGCTTTTTTGTCCATGATTTTCTTCTTTTTATGATTGTATCAAACTTACAAAAAATTGTTCATCGTTAGTCGTATTTTATACATGGATTACATAAAAAATTCCCACCAAATTTTCTTTTCATTGTATTGGTTTTATCATAAAAAGCTTGTTTTTAAAAAGCAAAACGCCCTTTTGAACATATAAAGAAAAATAAATCGACTATTTGGTGCTTTCGCATTACCAACAATTCGAAAAAAAAGGAATATGCAGGTCGTATTTTTCCGTAAAACTTGTATCGGCATGATAAGATTCATAATTATTCGAACCGTCCGGTTTTATCAACCAAAATTTTAAACTGTCATCCGCATACAAGGTGTCCGAGCGCCCTTTACGGGTAACAACAAAGGCATATTTGACGTCAAAAAGTTTTCTGCCGGCATATTTTTCCGGATGATTCATCAAATTATTGGCGTATTCCGTCAAAATTTCGGAGTATCTTTCAAAATACGGAAGCTCGGCCAATTCTTCTTTGAAATACCAAAAATCGTTTTTATCAAGTATATAAGGTGTACAATACATATCCATATTTTTCCAAACTTGAACAGATGATTTGGAAGGGCTTGTTCCTCCTGTAAGAGAGGCAAAAACACTCCACAGGAAAATAAATAAAATTACAATTACACTTAATCTTCTTTTATGTTTCATTGAATTTTAACTTTGTTGGTTAAGTAACTAATTGATCGTTGTAATTTATCCGGGCAGGTTTATTATTTAAACGATATGATATTTCTTTTTGTTATCTAAGGAAGTTTTTATTTCCCCGTATTTCAAAATTTCACCCTCATTTAGTTATGAAGAAAAAAAATAGAACTGATAAAAATTTACCTTAAAAATAAATTGCCGGAGGGGCCAAAAGAAAGGGTAAAAATGTGGCCTTTATTAAAATTTTGGAAATCCCACCCGCCTAAGGCGGACACAGCGCTTCAACGCTCAAAAAGATGGGAAAAGTCAAAGGGGAAAGTGCGGAAAAGACAGATGACAGATGACCGGTGACCGATGCGATTTTTGTAAATGGTAAATAGGAAACGTAGAACGTTTTTTTTAATGAACAATGAACAACTAACAGTGAACAATGAACAATTTTTTGAGTGAAATAATAAAATAGTAATTTATGAACCATGTAGAGGCGCAATGCTTGGCGCCTTCATTTGTTAAGGTATCGCATTTCAATCTACACCGGAATGTAGGAACGCCCAATCTGGGCATTGGTGAATAAATAATGAGCAATGAAAAAACCCAAGTCCTAAAACCCAAATCCCAAATTTATGTGATTAAAACAACGTCAATTCCGTAGGTCCGTCCGTGTCGTCGTCATCTTTGTCCGGCGAAGGCGGCGTTTGGGTGGCGGGTTCTTCGGTGGAATGTTTGTTGTCTTGGGTTTCCGGCTCCGGAGCAGGCGGTTCGTACGGCAGCGGTTCGCCGAACAGGATTTTGGCCACCGGCTTGCGGTGCAGTTTTTTTCCTTTGGCGCGATGGCTTTTGACGGAAATAAATTCGTCGGCCGCAATGGTTTGCGGTTCTTTTCCGTCCTCTTTGTAGCGGATTTCCACCGTGGGTCGCCAATCGTAGCTGAGCATTTTCAGCACCGTACCTTCGGGAATGATTTGTTCGCGCTTGCTCACCGTGGCCGGTACAAAGCGTTTCAGGTAGTATTGCTTATCGCGGCGGTCGTAGTAGATTACCGTCAACGGTTTGCCCGGTTCCACCTTGTAGATGTATTCCAGTTTGTCGGGAAAATGTTTTTCCAGTTGCGGCACAAAGACTTCCAGTTGGCCGTCGGTGGTGACGTAAAACATTTTGTCGTCGCCGGCAAATTCGCCCAGGTATTGACCGCGTTCTTCGGTGTTGAGCCGGTTTACCACCGGATCGTACCACAGCTTGCGCGGCGCCAGGGTCGAAACGCCTTTTTCCTTCAATTTGACGGATTTCACCGGCAGCTTGGTGACCAAATTTCCGCGTGCATTGCGGCTCTTGATGGCCAACTCGCTGAAATCCACGTCAAACTTGGTCTTGCGGCTGCGCCCCACCGGTCGCAGATACACCGTCACGGTTTCGGCCTCGCCGTTGGGATTGGCCGAGAAATAAAGTACTTTGCTGCCTTTGGCGCCGGTGGTGAGGTCGTATTCCTTGTCGCGCGTAACACCCGTTACGTGGAAACGTTTCTTATAGACCGGACCTTTCTTGCCGTCGCGGTAAATCATGTTGTACACGGTGCGTTTGTCCTTTTTCTTGAACACCCCCACGTGGATAATGTCTTTGCCCACAAAGGTTTTCGGCGCCACTTTGGTAACTATCATCTTGCCGTCGGCGCGGAAGATAATCAGGTCGTCGATATCCGACACGTCGGCCACGTATTCGTTCTTGCGCAGCGAGGTGCCCACAAAACCTTCCTTGCGGTCCACATAGAGTTTGACGTTGCGCACCACCACCTTGGTGGCTTCGATGTTCTCAAAACTGCGGATTTCGGTACGGCGGTCGCGTCCCTTGCCGTATTTCTTTTTAATGTTTTTGAAATAATCGATGGCGTATTGGGTCAGGTTTGCCAGGTGGTGTTCCTTTTCGGCGATTTGTGCCTCGATGTCTTCGATGTTTTTGCGCGCTTTGTTGAGATCGTATTTGGAAATGCGCTTGATTTTGATTTCCGTGAGGCGGATCAGGTCATCGCGCGTAACGGGACGTTTCAGGTGGCGGATATGCGGTTCCAAACCCTTGTCGATGGCGTCCAGCACGCCTTCCCATGTGGTTTGGTCTTGGATGTCCAGGTAGATGCGTTTCTCGATAAAGATACGTTCCAGATTGGCCGCATGCCATTTGTCGCGCAATTCTTCCAGTTGGATTTCCAGTTCGCGGCGCAGCAGGTCTTTGGTGTGCAGGGTGGAATATTCCAGGATTTCGCTCACACCCATAAAGGCCGGTTTGTCGTCGTGGATCACCACCGCTTGCGGCGATACGGATATTTCGCATTTCGTAAAGGCATACAAGGCGTCGATGGTCTTGTCCGGCGATACGCCCGTAGGGAGTTGGATACGGATTTCCACGTTTTCGGCCGTGTTGTCCAGGATTTTTTTAATCTTGATTTTGCCGTTGTCGTTGGCCTTGATGATGCTGTCGATGAGCGAGCCGGTGGTGGTTTTGAAGGGAATTTCGCGAATCACCAGCGTACGGCTGTCCTCGATATCGATTTTGGCGCGGATGATGATTTTGCCGCCTTTCTT
>JAADEB010000074.1 GCA_013153655.1 Chlorobiota bacterium | reverse complement strand
TTGGTTCTGATGGAATTAAGATTCAAAATGGGGAGTCGTATGTATTCGTGTTTTGGTATTTTATTATGATTTGCCATTTTTTTTATATATTGTGAACCTAAAAATAATAAAATTCAATAATTATGAAAAAAATTACTTTGTTTTTTTCGTTTTGGGTAATGACCTTACAGGTTTATTCCCAATCCGTTATCAAAGGTAAAGTTTTTGATCAAAACGACCAATCCCCTTTGGTGGGGGTCAATATTTTGGAAAAAGGTACCGATAACGGAACCGCCACCGATTTCAACGGCGCTTTTAAATTGAATGTATCCAAATTTCCCGCCACGCTCATATTCAGCTATTTGGGTTATGCCACAAAGGAAATCACCGTGCAAGGACCGGTCGATAATCTGACCGTGTATCTGGCTCCTTCGGCCGAAAGCCTCAACGATGTGGTCATTACGGCCTCTAAAACCCGGGAACGTGTTTTGGAATCGCCCGTGACGGTGGAACGCCTGTCGGCCAAAGCCATTCCTTATGTGTCGGCGCCTTCGTTCTACGAAGATTTGGCCAATCTCCGCGGGGTTCAAATCAATACCAACAGTTTTACTTTCCAAGCCCTCAATACCCGCGGTTTCGCCACTTTTGCCAACAACCGCGTACTCCAACTCATCGACGGACTCGACAATTCCTCGCCGGCCTTGAACTTCCCGCTGGGTAACCTGGTGGGGATTAGCGACCTGGACGTGGACCGCGTGGAACTCCTTCCCGGAACGTCATCGGCGCTCTATGGAGCCAACGCTTTCAACGGATTGATCAACATCACCAGCAAAAGCCCCTTCAAATACCAAGGTCTTTCGGTACTGGCCAAGGGCGGTGTGACCGTTCAGGAAGCCGCAGGCGTTCGTCCCATGTACGAAGCCGCCGTCCGTTATGCCAAAGCTTTCGACAAATTCGCCTTCAAGGTCAACATGAGCTACCTCCAAGCCACCGACTGGTTTGCCGTGGACAGCACCGACACCGACCGCAGCCTGATCAACAAAGACAAGCGCGGAAGCCGCGAAAGCAACCCTTCCTACGACGGCATGAACATCTACGGCGACGAAGTGGCCACCGATATCGACCTTTCGGGTCATGGACTCGGGGTTATCCGCGTTTCGCGCACAGGCTACAAGGAACTGGACCTCACCGACTACCAAGCCAAAAGCATCAAAGGCGACGTGGCCTTGCATTACAAACCCAAAGGCGCGGACAAAGACCTGGAACTCATTTGGTCGTCCCGCTTCGGCGGCGGACAAACCATTTATCAGGGTGCCAACCGCTACAATCTCAAAGACTTGTTTATCCATCAGCATAAATTGGAACTCAAAAACAAAAATTATTTCGTTCGCGCCTACTACACCTCCGAAGATGCCGGCAACAGCTACGACACCCGTTTTGCCGCCTGGAACATCAACCGTGCCTGGAAATCCGACCGCGATTGGTTCACCCAATACGCCACCGTGTATGCCGGAGCCATTCTGGGTAGCGGACTCTCCGAAGAGGAAGCCCATAAGGTTGCCCGCGAAACCGCCGACAACGGCCGCCTCAAACCCGGAACACCCGAATTCCAAAAAGTATTCGACCAAGTGGTTTCCGATCCCGATTTCCGCAAAGGCGCCAAATTCGTGGACCATACCTCCCTGTTCCATGTGGAAGGTAATTATGAATTTACGAATATCATTCCCAACGGAAACATCCAAGTGGGTGGCTCCTACCGTCAGTACAGTCTCCGCTCCGACGGAACCATCTTCACCGATTACGACGGACCCATCTTCATCCGCGAACGTGCCGTGTTTGCCCAATATATCCAAAAATTGATGGACGGTCATCTGAAATTCAACGGTTCGGTACGTTTCGACAAGCAAAATGATTTTAAAGTCAACTTCTCGCCCCGTGTGGCCTTGGTTTGGCTGCCGGACGAAGAAAAGAAACACAGCTTGCGCGTGGCCTATCAAACCGGTTTCCGTTATCCCACCACCCAGGACTTGTATATCGGCCTCAACATCGGATATGCCACCCTCGTGGGTGCCGCCCCGGACAATTGGGACCGTTATTCCGAAGAAAATCTCGACAACAACGGCAATACCTACACGCTCACCGGCCGTGACGTTTACACCAACTCCTACACCCTGACTTCCTTTATGAAGTTTGCTCAAACCCACAATCCCGCCGACCTGGAAGCCGCCGACGTGCGCCCCATCGGCCCCGAACATATCCAATCCTTCGAATTCGGATACCGCGGCGATTTGGGTAAAGGCTGGAACGTGGACATGGTGGCCTACACCAACCATTACGAAGATTTTATTGCCAACTATTACGTCATGGCCATTCCCAAATCCTATGGCGACGTACATGACAACTCCGGCCTCAACGCCGTGGTGAACGGTGCCTACAAACCGGCTTCCACCTACACCAACAGCGACATTCCCATTGATTCCTACGGTTTGGACATCAGCATCGTCAAACATTGGGACAACGGCTACAACCTGAACCTGGTGTACGATTATGCCAAGCTGGATTTCGACAAGGAAGCTCATCCGGATGTGTTCACCTATTTCAACACGCCGGAAAACACCTTCAAGGCCACGGTGAGCAACTGGCGTGTG
Organism: Chlorobiota bacterium; assembly: GCA_013153655.1. GTDB lineage: Bacteria > Bacteroidota > Bacteroidia > Flavobacteriales > Flavobacteriaceae > JAADED01. The sequence goes on along the minus strand of JAADEB010000074.1, from coordinate 2,786 downwards.
TACAAAAACTTCGGATTCAGCCTTTCCTACAAGTTTATGGATAAATTCATTTGGGAATCCAGTTTCGCCACGGGTCCCGTGCCGGCACATAGCACCGTGGATGCCATGATCAGCTACAAACTTCCGGAATACAACATGATGTTTAAACTCGGCGGAAGCAACATTTTGGGTAAAGAATACATCGTGGCTCCCGGAACCGGACATGTGGGTAGCGTGTACTACCTGTCGTTCCTTTACAAACTGTAATTCATTAAGGATTAACCGCATAAAAAAAGGCTGACGCCAAGAGGTGTCAGCCTTTTTTGTTGTTTTAGTCGTTCGGATCGATTTCGTTTCCGTCCCGGTCGAAAAATTTGTATTCCAAATAGCGGAATCCGTGTCGCGGTTGGATATCGATGCGGCGTTTATGTTTGAATCGTTGCCGCCATTTCCAAGAAGGAAATCCTTTGTTCAGGAAGGCCGCCACAAAGGGATGCACGGCCAGGATGATTTTTCCTTTGGTGCGGTCCGTAATGCGTTGAAGGTCCACTTCGATTTTATTGATCAAAGTTACCGGAGCCTCCACTTTTCCGCCGGCATTGGGATCGGGTTCGGAAGTGTTGATTTGCCGGGCGGGTCGTACGCGCTGGCGGGTTATTTGAATAAGTCCGAATTTGGTAGGCGGCAGGATTTTATGCTTGGCACGGTCGTCGCTCATGGCTTCGCGAAGCGCTTCGTAGAGCTTCTGACGGTGTTCGTTTTTTTGCATATCGATAAAATCCACCACGATAATGCCACCCATATCGCGCAGGCGCAGTTGGCGGGCGATTTCCTTGGCGGCTTCCAGGTTTACTTGCAATGCGTTGGAAGCCTGATCGCCGGTTTTGATGTTGGATGTTCCGCTGTTGACGTCGATCACATGCATGGCCTCGGTATGTTCGATCACCAGGTAGGCACCCGTTTTGTTGATGGCCACATGACGTCCGAAGGAAGTTTTGATTTGCTTTTCGATGCCGTATTTTTCGAATACGGGCAACGGACCTTCGTAGTATTTGACGATTTTTTCCTTTTCGGGGTCCATTTTGTGGACCAATTCTTTGATTTGGAAGTAAAGGTTTTTATCGTCAACAATGATGGAACGGAAATCGTCGTTGAGCAAATCGCGCAAAAGCAATCCCGTTTTTCCCACTTCGCGGAAAACTTTTTCCGGGGCTTTGGCCGATTTGAGTTTTTTGGTCAGCTCAATCCATTTTTCCAACAAATGGTTGAGGTCTCGGTCCAATTCCGCTACTTTTTTGCCTTCGGCCACCGTTCGGATAATGAGGCCGAAATTTTTCGGTTTGATACTCTGTGCCAAGCGTTTGAGCCGGTTGCGTTCGGCTTGGCTTTCGATTTTGGTGGACACATACACTTTGTCGCTAAAAGGTACCAGCACCAGGTACCGGCCGGCCAATGAAATTTCCGATGTGAGCCGGGGACCTTTGGTAGAGATGGGTTCCTTGACAATCTGTACCAAAAGGGGGTGTCCTTGTTGGAGCACTTTCTCGATCTTACCGTCCTTGTGAATGGGAGGTTCGGGTTTGAAATCCTTCAAAAGAGGCGAATATTTTTTTCCCGAACGAACGGTTTTGATGAATTTCAACATACTCCGTATGTTGGATCCCAGGTCGTGATAATGCAAAAAACCGTCTTTCTTGCTTTTCAGATCGACAAAGGCGGCATTCAGGCCGGGCATAATCTTGGAAATCTTGGCATAATATATATCGCCCACTTGAAATTTGGCCGAGGTTTCTTCGCGGTGCAATTCGGTGAGCACGCCGTCTTTGAGTATGGCAAAATCAATAGCGGAAGGACTTGATCTAATGATTAAATCAATTCCCATACGTTATTGTTTTAAAGGGTTAATAATCCGGTATGTCAAAGAGCGGTACGGATAAAACAAAGAAGTAGCGAGCGCTACTTCCTTGTTGTCCGTTCCTTATTTTTTCTTTTTATGACGGTTCAAACGGCTTCGTTTCTTACGTTTGTGCGTCGCAATCTTTTTACGTTTACGTTTTTTTCCGCTAGGCATATCTTTAAGGTTTTAAATTGTTTTTAACCAGTTCGGCAAACATTTTCGAAGGCTTGAAGGCCGGAATATAACGTTCGGGTACGATAACCGTCTCGTTCTTCGAAATATTTCGAGCCACTTTCTTGGCGCGTTTCTTCACGGCAAAGGTGCCGAATCCGCGCAAATACACATTCTCGCCGTTCTTCAATGCATCCTTTACTTCATACATGAAGAGTTCCACGATTTTTTGGACGTCTTTCTTGTCCAAGCCTGTCTCGGAGGCAATTTTTTGTACAATATCCGCTTTTGTCATAATACCTTATTTTTTGAGCACACAAAAATAAGACATTTTTTTTAAACCATAAAATTCAGGACTTTACATTTACAAAAACGATTTTTTCCTAATTTTTTGACGCATCCCTTCCCCGGAGCCCATCCACCGTTCAACCATTCATGAATATTCCAATTCCCAATACCCAAATCCTAACTCCCAAATCCCAAATCCCGTTCATAAGCCCCAAAAAGGTACACGCCAAGCAAATAAATTCCGAATTAAGTTTTTTATGGCGCGTCCCTTCCTCCTGTCCTCGCGCAAGGCCGCGGGTCGGGCGCTCCGCTTGTATGTGCTCGGCCTTGCACTTGTCCGGCGCCATCGGCTGGCCCCGGCAAAATCCCTCCGCTTGCCCGCCCGCCGCGGAATGGCGGCTCCCCTCTGTCCGCCGGCATTCCGCGGCCGGAACTTCGGCAAGGCCTCCGC